>CAXTPJ010000191.1:0-6223 GCA_964245855.1 uncultured Ferruginibacter sp.
GCGTATTCACAAACAGGAATACGAATTGTGCAAAACACTTGGTTTTAATAACTGGCAAACATTGTCTGAAGTCATCATCGTAGGAAAAGCCGACCACGTGTTCGAGATACTTCGCCAAAACTTTGCTATTGCATGGTTGATGATCACCATGGTAGAAGGTTTAAGCATGAGTGAAGGTGGCATCGGTTCATTGCTCATCAAATACAATAAGTACAACGACCTCACCAATGTAATCGCTTTACAACTCGTGATCTTCCTGGTGGGTTTGTGTTTCGATTTTTTATTGGGCGTTACCAGGCATTGGTTATTTCCTTACAGTAATTTAAAAAATGCAGCAATATGACAGCATATACAAAAAAGCAAACGCTCTTGCAGGCAAGTAATGTAGGTTTGCAATATGATGACAAGGTCATTTTAAGAGACATCAATTTCAGTATCAAAGACATTGTTCGGCCCGGGATGCAGCAGGGACAGGTAGTTTCGCTGATCGGAAAAAGTGGGGCAGGCAAAACCCAATTGTTTAAAATATTATCCGGCCTTGAACAGCCATCCTCGGGTGCTGTAACCATTAACGAAGGAGAAGTTGTAAAAGCAGGGGATATGGGAGTTATCTTTCAAAACTATTTTTTGTTTGAATGGAGAACGGTATATCAATCGCTGCTACTCGCTGCTAAAATGAACCATCAATTAAAAGGTAAAGAACAGGAAACAATTGCAGGCTACGCTGTTGCATTCCAGTTGGAAGGTGAACTGAAAAAATACCCTCAGCAATTATCCGGCGGCCAGCGCCAGCGTGCAAGCATCATTCAGCAATTATTGAGGGGTTCCAATTTTTTATTGCTCGACGAACCGTTTTCTGGCCTGGATGTTTGCGTACTGGATAAAGTAATGGAATTGTTATTGCAGGTTTCGGTATCTGATGAATTGAAAACGCTGATCATTGTATCTCACGACATCGTAACATCTGTTGCCATTTCAGATACCGTACTTATTTTAGGTGAAGAACCCGGTAAAGCCGGCTCAACCATCCGGAAAGAGATTGACCTGATAGAGCGTGACCTTGCATGGCAAAAAGATATCAGGCAGCAAAAAATGTTTGTTGAAACGGTAAATGAAATCAGGGCTTGCCTGGCTTGCTCATAAATGTTGTTGCAGGAAGTCTAAATAAGCCGCTTATAAAGTCTATTTAACACCCCTGGAAGATTGCATTTGACTCATACTTTTATAAAACAAATGCTACAGATATGACAACACAGGATTTTACAACAACGTTTTACACCAGTCAAAGCCCGGAAACAGTTTTCGATACACTTAAAAATGTAAGGCAGTGGTGGCGTGGTTTTTATGATGAAACGATTGAAGGCACATCGGATCAGTTGAATGAGTCGTTTACTTTTCTTGCCGGCGGCGGCGCCCATTATTCCAGACAGCAATTGATAGAATTAGTCCCAAATAAAAAAATCGTTTGGCTGGTGACAGAAAGTAACCTTTCTTTCCTAGAAAAAAAAGATGAATGGGTTGGCACAACAATCATTTTTGATATGGAAGAGGTAAATGGTAAAACGCAGGTGCGGTTTACCCACAAAGGGTTGGTGCCTTCGATCGAATGTTTCAATGCCTGCTCAAATGGATGGAGCCAATATTTGCAGCAGTTGTCTTTAAAATTAAACCAGGATGCGGTAAATTAAACAAAGCGTTGGGATATGGTTTTTCAACAAAGGGCTTGGTTGGAGCTAATTACTTTTTTAAGGATAAATATTGGGTTGCCGGCAGTGATAGAAACAAAAAAAGCATTCTTTAAAAAATGCCTTTATCAAAATCTAAATAATTTTTTACTTTGGTATCACCGGTCCATAATGCAATTTATTACTGCTGCTTTTCCCGGGAAAAAGAATGTCTTCCGCTGTTTCATATCCTTCGTCCGACACCTGTGCCAGCATTTTATGCCTGTTGTGATGATTGCGTTTAATTAAGTAAACGGTTAATGCGGCGGCTCCAATGGCTGCCAATGCAATTGCTAGCTTAGAAGTCTTTTTCATCGTGCTGTTTTTTGTAAAGATAAAAGATGTTCCTGCAAAATAAACTTGCAGGTGATATGATCTGCTCATTTTTAAAATCTCTTAACATCCTGCGGTTCCATTTTGTTTGCTGAACCGAATTTATTTCTTTGGCAGTTGCTATTTTACAAGCTATTGAGCGGCTATATTCTCCAATAGTAAAATGCGTTCCGGGTGCCATTTGTTTAATACAGCAGCAAGGTTGCCATGAGTATAATCGCCCAAATACCTCAACTGTATAAAGGGCGCTGCATTGGCTTTGTGCAAAATTTTTGAACAGGAAAATTCATAAAAAATATTGGTATTGCGTTTATCCCGTATCACAATGATCGTATCCAGTTCCGGGTAAAAAGAAAGAGCAATCGAATTCTGATCAATATCCGCCGAAGCAGGTAAGCTTCCATAAATTGTCACAAAAAAAGTAATGGTGAAATCCTCTTTTGATGAACCCGAAAATACCAGTGTCCTGCAGTCATCTTTCACCGGGTTTTGTTTGCCGTCTATCATTACCAGTTGCTGGTAGTAAATATTATCCGGTAAAAAATAAACGATCTTCTCCTGCCTGTAAATAGGGTTGATTGTAAAGCCCAGGTCTATTTCAATCAAATGGTCTTTGCTGTTGGAAGATATAAACATCACATGCTTCAATATCCCTTTAAGCCTAGAGGGCCTTATAGTATCTGTTGTTGGCGTCATAAAATATAAAAATAAAATGGCATTTTTTAAAAGTTGTTTGAGTTATTAATTTGTACCAAGCTCCAGGAATGCTATTGAACTTCATTGGCCCGTCCGAATGACAGGGCCGGGCGTACGTCGCAACGCTTGTACTAAAGTTCTTTATTCAGCTTTCCTTCCATAATTTAAAATACTAATCAATTCAGATAGTTTTTCAATCTCCTGCCAGTTTTGTAAAATACTTATCAACAGTAATCATACAAGGCAACTTTTTCGTAAATTTAACAGTATTGCTGTTATAACTGGTTTGACATGCTGCTATATAACAATTGCCATATAATCAACCAGTGGCGATGGAATAAAACTCTATCGGTACTCTTCTTTTACCTGGCAAATACACTATTACCAGCACATGGGCAAATATGCCCGGAAAACATCGATTTTGAAAAAGGCAATTTCTCCGGGTGGACTTGCTATAC
The DNA here is from genome assembly GCA_964245855.1 of uncultured Ferruginibacter sp. GTDB lineage: Bacteria > Bacteroidota > Bacteroidia > Chitinophagales > Chitinophagaceae > Ferruginibacter. The sequence continues at coordinate 3,212 of CAXTPJ010000191.1, forward strand.
CGGCTCTACCTACTCGGAAAACTATGCCAATGTTATTTCACTTTATCCAACAGGCGGCCCCGTTTACAACAGGCACACCATCTATGCTGCCAGTGCTAACCTTCGGGACCCTTACGGTAATTTCCCGGTAACCTGCCCAAACGGAAGTGGTTATTCCGTCAAGCTCGGCAGCACTGAAGCCGATAACAGGGCTGAAGGCATTTCTTACGATTTTACAGTGCCGGCCAATGATAATAATTATTCACTCACCTATCATTATGCAGTAGTTTTTCAATCGCCGCATCATCAGAATTTTGAACAGCCAAGAATGGAAATTGAGGTAATTAATTTAACAGACAACAACATCGTCAGTTGCGCTTCTTTTGATTTTGTTGCCAATGGTACAGCGCTGCCCGGCTTTCATGTATCATCTATCGTTGATGATACCACCAGCGTATTGTACAAATCATGGTCGGCAGTATCGGTTGATCTTTCCGGTATGGCCAGTAAACGCATCCGGTTGTTTTTTAAAACAGCTGATTGTACTTATAAAAAACATTTTGGCTATGCCTACATTGATGTAGATTCAGAATGTGGCAGCGGGCTTACCGGTACCAAATACTGTCCGGATGATACCGTGGTAAACCTGGTGGCACCGCATGGTTTTCAGCAGTACACCTGGTATAATGCCGCACAAACGCAGGTGCTTGGCACATCCCAGCAATTGTCTATGCCGCCACCCGCAGGTTCGGGAACTGTTATTGCGCTAAAGCTGGAACCTTTCAATGGGTATGGTTGCGAAAAAACAATGTTTGCTACGCTCACCAATAACCTTGTTGTTACCGCCGATGCCGGTAAAGATGCATTGTCTTGTAATAAAGATACCCTTCGCATCGGCACTAGTCCAAAAGCAGGTTTTGCATATCGTTGGTCACCGACTGATGGCCTCAGTAATCCAGCCGTTGCCAACCCTTATGTTTTGCCTGGTAACAACCGGCAATATATTGTAGCCACCAACAGTTTAGGCGGTGGGTGCCGTACATCAGACAGCGTTACAATCACTTCTTCTATAGTCAACAATGAAATGCAGGTGTTGGGTAAAGTTGCTTTTTGTTTTGGCCATGGAGATAGTTGTGTCTTAAAAGTTAATCCGGGATACAGGGTAGAATGGTTCAAAGATGATGTGTCGCTCAATCAACCAGCCAACAGCATTCTTTACAGGGCAAGCCAGTCGGGCATTTACACTGCTTTATTGAAAGATGCGGCCGGGTGTTCATTGCTTACAGCAGCACAGCCGGTTGTAATTGATTACGACAGGGCCGGCATTGCTTATCCAATGAAATATGCGCTGATCGATCTGCCCCTGCAACTAACAGCAAGGCCGTTAGGTGCTACTGTTTTATGGAACCCGTCAACCAGTTTAGATCAACCACTCAGCTTTAACCCTGTTTTCCGGGGCGGTATGGATGAGTTGTATAATATTGAGATCACTACCGCAGGTGGTTGCAAGTTTACCGATACACAACTGGTAAAAGCCATTGAAAAAATCGAGATCTATATCCCTACTGCATTTACACCCAACAGCGATGGAAGAAATGATTACCTGCGTCCCATTGTGCGTGGCATCGCCTCAATAAAAAGTTTTAAAATTTTTAACCGGGCTGGCCAATTGTTTTTTAACGCCCAAACAGAGCAGCCCGGTTGGGATGGCTATTTCAAAGGCGTCCCTCAATCGGCGCAGGCAGTAATGTGGGTGCTGGAATGTGTTGGCCTCGATGGGGTAACTTATGTGAGAAAAGGATCGACTGTATTGATACGATGATTGGCTTACAAATGGCAACTGCGCCTGTGAATGTATTATGTTGTCATCTGTAGTTTTTCATGGCGGCTGCAGTGGCGACGCTCCGTTCAACCAATCATTCCATGGCATCTGCGGGTTGCTGTATTCAAACACTTCAATTAAATTTTACCAGCTATCTTCTTTAAGGTTTTTAATGAGCTGCCACCACACCCGTTACATCATCGCTTTCTGCCAGTTGCATAGCCTGCGCTTTTCCGAGAAATAAAATGGTTAATCCAATGGCGGATGCAATAGCAATACAAATAGCAGTGGGCACAGCGCCTTCAAAGGGCAATAAACCGGCGCCGGATGAAATGAATGCACCAATACCGATCTGTATAAAACCCAACAGCGCTGCCGCCACACCGGCGTTTTTCTTAAACGGTGCCAATGCTACTGCTGCTGCATTGGGAAAGCTAAGGCCGCAACAAAATAATATAACAAACAAAAAGCAAAGCGTAGCGGTAATCCCATACCAATTGTTGATGGCGCCGGCTAAAAACAGCAGGCCTACGATAAACTGAATGGAAAGGGTAGTGATGAATATAGACCGTGGAGAAAACTTTTTGGCAAACAAATGATTCAACTGGCTGCCACCAATAAAACCTACCGACAGCAGCGCAAAAATTCCACCGTACATTTTCTGACTTACATGATAAGTATCCATAAAAATGGCCGGCGAACTGGCTACATACACAAACAATCCACAAAAACCAAAACTGCCGGCAATGGCAAAAATGTAAAATTGTTTGGTTGATACAACTTCCTTAAAGCTATTTATAATTGGCCCGGGTTTTAACGAAATGGATTTATCCGGCTGATGCCCTTCCGGCAAAAAGAAAATAACCAGCAGCAGGATGATGAAAACAATGATGGATAAAATGCCGAATACCCAATGCCAGCCCCAGGCGCCAATTACAAGGCTGCCAACGGTTGGCGCCAGCAAAGGCGACATGCCCAATATCAAAATCAACAACGAAATAATGGAAGCGCTTTCTTTGGCAGGGAAAAAATCCCTTACCATGGCCATGGCAGCCACCGACGCAACGCAACCGCTCAATGCCTGGAAAAAACGGAGCGCCAATAATGCATTAATGGAAACCGAAACCATGCAGCCAATAGAAACGATGATGTAAAAGATCATTCCAATGTACAATGGCGGTTTTCTTCCAAAGCGGTCGAGTAGGGGGCCA
>CAXTPJ010000192.1:0-6219 GCA_964245855.1 uncultured Ferruginibacter sp.
CTTTGTTTGGCTTGCCCGCAGAGAGCGATTGGGTGTTGTATGCACCTTACAACGAAAAAACATTGGTGCATAATTTTTTGGCTTATACGCTCAGCCGGCAAATGGGGCATTGGGCGGCAAACTGCCGTTATGTAGAATTGGTGTTGAATGGAGAATATGTTGGTATTTATGTTTTGCTTGAAAAAATAAAACGGAATGATGGCAGGGTGAAATTAAAAAAACTTTCTTACGGAGATGTCGCCGGCGATGCTGTCACAGGTGGTTATCTTTTTAGTATTGACAAGCAGGCAGACGGCTGGTTTTCCAACTATGCGGCGGGCAATAACAATAATGCGGCTATCCAATACAGTTATGTTTATCCCAAACTAAGCAATATCAATCAGCCACAAAAAGATTATATAAAAAGCTATGTTGATAGTTTTGAAAATGCTCTAAAAAGCAACGATTACCAGGACAGCAGTATTGGCTGGCGACAGTTTGCCGATGAAGCATCTTTTATTGATTATTTTATTGTGGATGAAGTAAGCCGAAATATTGATGGCTACCGGCTGAGCAGTTATTTTCACAAAGACCGTAATAGTGTAAACCGGAAAATAAAAGCCGGCCCGGTATGGGATTTTGATTTGGCGTTTAAGAATGCAGATTATTGCAATGGAAGCGATACGGCAGGATGGGCATGGGAATTCAACAATGTGTGCGGCAACGATTTTTGGCAGGTGCCATTCTGGTGGGGCCGTTTTAAAACTGATACCACTTTTCAAAGTAATTTACTTTGCCGGTGGACTGCCTTAAGACAAACTACTTTATCGCAACAAAATTTATACGCCTTGATTGATTCTGTTGCAACCTTAACCACCGAAGCAAGGCAACGTCATTTTGCAAAGTGGCCTGTCCTCGGGCTATACGTTTGGCCAAATCCTGACCCCATTGCAACTACTTACGAAGGAGAAATCACCGGCTTGAAAAACTGGCTTAACAGCAGGCTACGCTGGATAGATAAAAACTTAAGCAATACGGGAAAATGTGCTGTCTTTATTCCTCAGCCACCTCCGGCACCTGCCAATGATTCCATTGCTGTTTATCCAAATCCGGTTGATAACACTGCGTTTGTAAAGATAATTTCAAAACAAAATCAACAGTTGAGCCTGCAGGTTTTTGATATGGCCGGAAAACGTTTGCTGGTAAGCAATTACGCTGTAATGCAGGGTAATAACAGCATTCCGCTGTCAACCATTAATTGGCCGGCCGGCGTGTACACTTTCAGACTGGTGATGGACGATGGCAAACAATCCACTTTACGGATTTTGAAAAAGTAGTTACTGGCGGGAGTTTTGTTTTGGATACCTTCATTAGCTAACGTATATTCATTCAAAACAAACCGGCAAATGACCACAGCAAAAAAACTGCTTAAAAGAACTGCTATTGTTGCAGGTATTTTTATTGGCTTGTATTTGTTGTTGCTGTTAGTTGCCGGAATCTACATCAACAAAAAAAAAGCAGGTATACTTACTTCCATTCAAACCGAATTGAAAGAACAATTGCGTGGCAACGTAATGATTGGCGATCTTGACATCAGCGTTTGGCGTTATTTTCCTTCCATTGCTTTTCGTTTAAATAATGTTGCTGTATTGGATTCAGTGTATAATAAACCATTGTTATCTGCACAAAAAATATCAACCAGGTTCAATCCTTTCAGTTTATTAAGTTCAGGAAAGCAGATCAAAAATATTCTTATCGAAAATGGTGTGTTCCATATATTCAAAGACAGTGCAGGCTATAGCAACAGTTATTTACTTCAACCAAAGAGCAGTACGGAACCGAAGCAAGAAACAAGCCAACCAGCTTCCATGGCAATTGATAAAGTAAGTATTAAGGAACTGGCGGTAACCATTGAAGATGCGCCCGGCAACAAAGAAATCTCTTTCGTTGTAAACGATCTTACAGCAGGTATTTCACCAGATGGTGATGTATTGAACATTAGTATGCAGGAAATGATATCGATGAAGAAAGGGTTGGGGTTAAACCTGGCAAGGGGCGCATACCTTGAAAAACAAACCCTGCAGGCAAACTGGGAAGTGCAATTCGATAAAAAGAAAAAGTCGATCACATTTGGTGAAACTGATCTTAGAATAAACAATCACCTGTTCGTAATCAGCGGTAGTTTTTTTCTGGATAAAATAGATCCGAAGTTTGGCATAGCCGTAAAAACAAAAGACCTTCCTTATGAAAATGCCAATGCCATTTTAACGGATGCCATCCGGCAAAAAACCGGGCTGGTGCAAATGAAAGGGCCATTGACTGTTGATGCAAAAATAGAAGGCTCTTTGCTGCCCAACCAGGAACCATTGGTAGAAGTACATTGGAAAACCGCCAACAATACCCTTACTACAGCGGTAGCCAGTTTTACGGAATGCAGTTTTGAAGGCAGTTTTATGAATAGTGTCAATAAAGATTCTGCACACAACGATCCTAATTCACGCATTACTTTCAATGCATTTTCAGGTAATTGGGATGGTATAAAACTAAATGGCAAAAATATCACTATCACTAATTTATTGTTCCCCCAAATCAATTTTGATATGTATTCCAACTGTACTTTTGAGGCGCTGGATGATAAGTTTGCTTTAAAAGATATCAGTTTTGTAAGCGGCACTGCTGATGTGCATTTGTTTTACAATGGCCCCATGAACAACGCCATGCTGCAGGACCTGGAAGGCGAACTGCATGTAAAGAACGGTACTGTTTTATATGTACCCAGGAATTTCAATTTTACCAATTGCAATGGTGATGTGGCATTTTATAAAGACAGTATCAGCCTGCAAAAATTTACCTGTAATTACCTGGAAAATAAATTAGAAGTTTCAGCAGAAGGGAAAAATGTAAGGCGTAAAATAATCGGCGGCGATATGTCGCAGGAAGCCATGGTAAAGTGTTACGTCAGTTCTAAATATATTAACCTCGAAGATTTTAAACCGTTGTTTGATTCGCCCAAACAAAGGGTAAAAGTAAAAAAGCCAACAGAAAGTTTTAAAGCCGTTGCGCAAAAATTAGATGATATTTTAGTGAACAGCATCATTGCGGTACAGGTGAAAGCTACTGATGTAAAGCACCAGCATTTGCAGGCGAAAAACTTTGATGCCGATATTAAATTTTTGCCGCATCAATGGGAGGTTGCAAAAATATCTTTTGACCTTGCAGGTGGTACGGTCGTTACAAAAGGCCAACTGGTAAATGTTTCCGGCAATAACCATAACGCCACCATTGGCGTAAAGATCGATCATGTAGATGTGAAAAAGCTGCTCTATGCCTTTGATAATTTTGGACAGGATGCCATCACCCAGCAACATTTAACGGGCAGTTTTTCTACCACTGCATCGCTAAAAGCAGGCATTAACCAGTTAGGAAAAATTGTTCCTGCAAGTATTTATGGCAACATGGATTTTTCATTAAAGAATGGTTCACTCCAAAACTTTCCACCATTGGCCAACCTGAAAACATTTGTGTTTAAAAACAGGAATATGACCGATGTACGTTTTGCAGAAATAAAGGATAAACTCGATTTTAAAGGAATGGAAGTATATGTAAACCGGATGGAAATTCAAAGCACAGTGTTCCGCCTTTTCCTGGAAGGCAATTACGATCTTGCTGGAAAGAATACAGAATTGCTGGTACAGGTACCTCTCAGCAATTTAAATAACAATAGTTTTGATGAAGAAAATACCCCGAAGAATAAAGGCACCAAAGCCAAAGCAGGCGCCAGCGTGCTGTTACGGGCAGAGAATGATGAAAAAGGAAATGTAAAACTCAAACTCACGTTAAGAAAAAAATTCAAAAACGAAGCGGTGCAGGAAAAGGCAAATGAAAAGAAAACTGATCATTAAAGAACTGATTGTAAATAACATCAATTATAATCAACGTTGTTTGCAACAATATTTTTTTAAAGCAAAAACCGCAAAGGCGCTAAGACGCAAAGAGGTTATTTTTTACTTTTCAAACTTTTCTTTAGCATTGAATTATCAATTATCCCATTATCAAATATCCATTAATATCCTTCTGCTGAATCATCGCCACGTTTATCACCAACCGCAGCAATTTTCCCTTTTTTTAATAATATCAATTCGGTACGGCCAATGCTGTTGTTCTTTTTAATTTTATAACCCATCGCTTCCAGTTCACTCAAAGTGTTCGCATCAAAACCAGGCTCAACGTATATTTCATCCGGCAACCACTGGTGATGAAACTTAGGTTTGTTCACCGCATCTTCTGCACTCATGTTAAAATCGATCACATTTACTATGCTCTGAAAAACGCTTGTAGGTATAGTAGTCCCGCCCGGCGTTCCTACTACCATGAAAGGTTTGCCATTCTTTAATACAACAGTGGGCGTCATGCTGCTCAGCATCCGCTTGCCAGGTTCAATCGCATTCTTATCGTTGCCTACAGCACCATACATATTCGGTACGCCGGGCTTTACGCTAAAATCATCCATCTCGTTGTTCAGCAAAAATCCGGCGCCGCCAACAACGGTGCGGCTTCCAAAATGGCCGTTTAATGTAGTGGTAACACTCACCGCATTACCTTCTGCATCTATCACGCTCAAGTGTGTAGTTTCGGTACTTTCTTTTATTATTCCGGCGCCAATATCCTTGCTGCTACCGGCTTTTGTGGCATCGTAATCTTTCATTCTTTCTTTCAGGTAAACCTTATTCACCAACTTTTTCAACGGCACTTTTACAAAATCGGCATCGCCCAAAAACTCTGCCCTGTCTGCATAAGCCCTGCGTTCTGCTTCTACCATCAACTGTACACTGGCAGTAGTTTGAAATTTCTTCGCAGCAATGTTCCTGCCTTCTATCATGCCCAGCATTTGCTGTAAAATAATACCGCCGCTGCTTGGCAAGGGCATCGAAATTATTTCATGGCCACGGTATGCAAACCGCACCGGTATCCGTTCTTTTGCTTTGTATTTTTTCAGGTCGTCCAAAGTAATGATGCCATTCTTTTTTTGCATTTCTTCTACAATCAGCCTCGCCGTTTCGCCTTCATAAAAACCTTTGGCCCCCTGCTCACTAATGCGTTTTAAAGTGTTGGCTAAGTTTTGCTGCACCAATAAATCACCTTCTTTCCATGGAACAAATTTTACAAAGGCTACCGGCGATGTATTGAGTTTGTTAAACTGATCCTGGTAACTGTTAAAATCATCTGCCTGCGATTTGGTGATGGCAAAACCTTCTTCTGCCAGCTTAATGGCAGGCTGAATCAATTTTTTAAAAGGTAGTTTGGCATACTTTAAACTGGCAAACAGGCCGGCAATTGTTCCGGGTACGCCTGCTGCCAAATGGCCATCCTGCGATAAAGTTAACTGGGCATTTCCCTGTGCATCCAGGTACATATCACGACTGGCTTTTTCCGGCGCCGTTTCCCTGTAATCAATCGCAATATTCTTCCCGCTTTTTAAATGGCCAACCAAAAAACCACCACCCCCAATATTGCCGGCTCCCGGGTAAACCACTGCCAGCGCCAGTTGTGTGGCGATGGCTGCATCCACTGCATTGCCGCCCTGTTTCAATATCTGTAACCCAACCTGGCTTGCCAAAGGATGAGCACTTACCACGGCGCCTTTTGTTACCGTTACTTTTTTTTGCAACCGGTACTTCAATGGATTAATTTGTGCCTTACTTTGCAAGGTAATTAAGAAGAAGCATACCAATAATTTCATCTCGCTTTTCATCAACAATATTTTTAAATACAAATTTTATGTACCGGGCTGCAGTACTATTATCATCTTCAGTGGCAAATATGATTTTGTTATTCTTTTCTTTTGGAGAAAGAAAAGAATAATCACACTTGTACAGTGTGCCATTATTCAACAACCTTCAACCATCTTCAACAATATTTAACCTTTTCCAGGATCATGAAAAAGCTATTCTCCTTCCTCATCACCGGCTTACTGGCTGTTAACTTTTTAACGGCCCAGTCACTCAAAAGTCCGGATGAGTTTTTAGGTTATTCTTTAGGCAGTAAATATACGCCGCATTACAAAATCGTGAACTACTTTAATTATGTAGCGGCCACCGTTAACAGCCAAATGAAACTGGAACAATATGGTGAAACAAATGAAGGAAGGCCTTTATTACTGGCTTACATTGCTTCCACGGAAAATTTATCAAAGCTGGAAGACATAAGAAAAAATAACCTCCGGTTAACAGGTTTGCTTAA
>CAXTPJ010000193.1:0-6181 GCA_964245855.1 uncultured Ferruginibacter sp.
TGAAACCTCTTCTTCTAAACATTCTCACAAAACAATACAGCGATTCAACAATAAAGCAATATAACAATGCTTCTAATGAAACCCCTTTTCACTCAAATACCTTTCCGCATCCAGCGCTGCCATACAACCACTGCCGGCTGCTGTAACTGCCTGGCGGTAAATCTTGTCCTGCACATCACCGGAGGCAAATACGCCTTCAATATTTGTTTTGCTTGTACCCGGTGCAGTTTGAATATAACCAGATTCATCCATATCTAACCAGCCTTTAAAAATATCGCTGTTCGGCTGGTGGCCGATGGCGACAAAGAATGCACTTACAGGAATTTCTTTCTTCTCACCGGTTTCATTATTCTTAATCCGTACTGCTTCTACTTTTGATCCACCAATCACTTCGTCGGTTTCGCTGTGCCAGTACACGGTAATATTTTTTGTAGCCAGCACCCTGTCCTGCATCACTTTACTTGCCCTCATTTCACCTTTCCTAACGATCATGTGTACATGCGAGCAAATCTTGGATAAGTACAATGCTTCTTCAGCGGCCGTATCCCCGGCACCAACGATCGCTACTTCTTTTGCTTTAAAGAAAAAGCCATCGCACACCGCACAGGCGCTAACGCCATAACCATTCAAGCGTTGCTCGCTTTCCAGACCTAACCATTTGGCAGAAGCTCCCGTAGAGATGATCACCGCATCAGTTTCGATCCATTTTTCTTCATCAATTTCTACCTTATATGGATGAACAGAAAAATCGACTTTGGTTGCCAACCCATAACGGATATCGGTTCCCATTCTTTTTGCCTGGTTTTCAAAATGCGCCATCATATCCGGTCCCTGGATACCTTCCGGGTAGCCGGGATAATTTTCCACTTCGGTTGTAATGGTTAACTGTCCACCAGGTTGAATACCCTGGTACAAAACCGGTTTCAATCCTGCCCTGCTGGCATAAATGGCGGCCGTGTATCCTGCCGGCCCCGAACCTATAATTAAACAATGTACTTTTTCTGTAGTGCTGCTTTCCATGCTGTATCTGATAAATTTAGTGGGCAAAATTACATCAATAAACCCAATCAAATTTTAGTAAAGGGATACTGTTTATGATTATTAACGTTTAGGTTTTTTCAATTGTTGATAACACGAATTGAAACGATTACACCAATCATCCTCAATGTGCATTACAGGCAATTCTCAAAATAAAGGTTTTAAAATCTGTTTTCGATTTTTCCTGCGATGCAAACTGTTACCTCGGTACAATCAGTGTTTTATAAAAAGCGCCGTAACCATAAAAGGCACCCAATGCGCCATTGCTAATATTGCCAATTACTTTTCCCGGCTGAGCAAATGGATTGCCGATGCTTTGAAAGGCAAACTCCCAGGTATTCCAAAAAGTGTAGGTGGGTTTATCAATATTGCACAATTTCATGGTGATGGTATCGCCCCTGTTAAAAAAGTTATCTTCCCTTGATACCGGGTTATTCTTATCAACGCCCGGCTGCACCTGGAATTCATAGGAAGTGCCATCTACCACCTGGTCATCAAACACAGAGTTTTCGCCGGGATAAAGTGGTTCCTGGTTGCGTTTGGTAAAATAACGTACATAATTGCCTAAACCTGGCGGATCGGTTGCTTTAATCATCAATATGATACGGGTGGTATCTTCTTCCTGGAAAGGCGCTTTCTTCCACCACAAAGAGTCTATCTTTTTGGCAAGCGCCGGAATAGTTGTATTAGCGGTATATTCTTTTCCTTCAGCAACAATTTTTAAAGAATAGGCTGTATTCAATTCGCCTAAAAAAGCAGTTGAAAGATTGGTGGAATCAATTTGGTAAGTGTACACATTGATACCCGGTGCTAAAGTGGTGGAATATTCTTTTAACTGGTGTGTCAATGTTCCATTGGAAATGGTAACCACCGCATCATGAATAAAAGTATTGGCTAAAATGGCAGGACTAATAGCACTGAAATAATCTAGGCTTTTGGTGAGGATGACCACGGGAGGAAGGCCGTTTTCAATATTTGCATCCACCACCAGTACATTCGCAGCTTCATGCAGTTCAAAGTCGATGTTCTTTTCACAACTACAAAGAACCAACAGTAAAAACAGACCCGCCATTATTTTCCGCATGCTGTAAAATTATTGGATAATTACAAAACAATGTACTGATAGTTCGATCTGATTGATTTCAATTTTTGATAACACGAATTATGACGAATTACACGAATTCTTTAATTTGAAATTTTGACCAGGCAAGAATATCAGCCTTCAACCATCATTCACATTACTTAAATCATATCAATCATAAAAATCATGGTAAAAAAATCCCCGATGAGAAATCACCGGGGAAAGTACTTAACTAACATTCAAAATAAATCGTTTATCCTAAATACGCTTTTAATGCGCCGCTATACCTTGCTTTCTGTAAACGTTTGATTGCCCTTTCTTTGATCTGGCGGATACGTTCTTTTGTCAGATCATACTTCTGTCCGATCTGTTCAATGGTTACGCCATTTTCACCATCCAAACCGAAATAAGCATTTACAATTTCCGCTTCTCTCGGGCTCAATGATTTCAATACCCTGCGGATTTCATTCCTCAATGAATCATGCATTACATCTTCATCCGTTTCGCTGGCGCCTTTCAGCAAATCGCCCATGGCAACATCTTCTGCCTCATGCACCGGTGCATCCAGTGAAGAGTGACGGGTATTGCTTTGGAAAATATTATTGATTTCCGTTTCGCTCATTTCAAGCAATTCAGCCAACTCTTCCGTTGATGGCTCCCTTTCATGCTCCTGTTCAAAAGCCATGTAAGCTTTGTTTGCTTTATTATAAGTACCGATCTTGTTTTGCGGCAACCTTACCAACCTTCCCTGCTCAGCCAACGCCTGCAAAATAGACTGGCGGATCCACCAAACTGCGTAAGAGATAAATTTAAAACCCTTGGTTTCATCAAAACGCTGGGCAGCTTTGATCAACCCGAGATTTCCTTCATTGATCAGATCACTTAAAGAAAGCCCCTGGTGCTGGTATTGTTTAGCCACAGAAACCACGAAACGTAAGTTGGCCTGCACCAGCTTATCCAGCGCACGCTGGTCGTTCATTTTGATCTTTTGGGCCAAAATGGTTTCTTCTTCCGGGGTGATCATTGAAATTTTGGAAATTTCCTGCAGATACTTTTCAACCGCCTGTGAGTCACGGTTGGTTATCTGGGTTGCTATCTTTAGTTGCCTCATTTGCGTTGTTTAAGTTCAGAATTTAATTGGTTCAGTAAATAAGACAGTTTATAAAGCTAAATTGTTGCAAATAGAGCCTAATTCACCTAAATTCTTAAAAAAACTGGCTGCAAATGTACATTCTCTATTTCGCATTTCATAGGGACAACTCAAAAAGAGGCAAAAATTAGATAAAAATTGGTAAAAAATGCCTTTTTCCTTTGAAAACTTACCGGGATTTTGCAGAAAACCTTCATAATTCATTTTGCCTTCTGCTATGTCGTTACATTTGCAGCATGATAACCGACCTGCGTTCCGATACCGTTACCAAACCTTCCCCGGCAATGCTGGAAGCCATAATGAAAGCCACTGTTGGAGATGATGTTTTTGGGGAAGACCCTACGGTAAACCAACTGGAATCGATGGCCGCTGCAATGTTCAACATGGAAGCAGGGCTTTTTTGTCCGAGCGGCACCATGACCAACCAGATCGCCATTAAATGCCACACCCAACCCGGCGATGAAGTGATCTGCGAAAGGCTGAGCCATGTATACATTTATGAAGGCGGCGGCATCGCTTTCAACAGCGGCTGCCAGGTTAGTCCCATCAATGGCCAGCGGGGAATGATCAAAGCTGCGGAAGTGGCAAGCCATATCAATCCAACCTTCGATTACAAAGCAACAACCAGTTTGGTATGTGTAGAAAATACAACCAACAGGGGAGGTGGAGGTTGTTATAATTTTACTGATTTTGAGCACATTAAAGAAGTTTGTTTGCAAAATAATTTAAACTTTCACCTGGATGGTGCGAGGTTATGGAATGCGCTGGTTGCGAAAGATGAAAAGCCTTATCAGTACGGGGCAATTTTCGATAGTATTTCTATCTGTCTCAGCAAAGGATTGGGAACGCCTGTTGGAAGCCTATTGCTGGGCAAAAAAGATTTCATTAAGAAAGCCAGGAAAGTACGCAAAGTTTTTGGAGGCGGCATGCGGCAGGCTGGCTACCTGGCAGCAGCAGGCATTTTTGCATTGGAAAATAATATCCAGCGCCTCGATCAGGATCACCTGCATGCCAGGCAGATTGGCGATGCTTTGTTGAAAAAAGATTTTATCAGCAACCTGATGCCGGTTGAAACCAATATCCTGGTGTTTGAAGTTGACGGAAAATATACGCCGGTAAGTTTCCGGGATCATTTGGCTGAGCATGATATATTGGTAATTGCCATTTCGCCAACGCAGGTTAGAATGGTAACACATCTTGATATCAGTCCTGCAATGGTTGAGAACATTACATCGGCGATAGATGCCATGTAAGCATGGGATCATCTTTCTTATGTTTGCAAACTTCAATCAAACTTAAACCAATCGGCTTTCATGAGCCTGAACTTTCTTTTTGAAGAATTTACATTGTTCAAAAAATACAAGTTCAGTTTTATTAAGGGCGCATGGTTGTACTTTCGTTTCTCATTTCAACCGCTTTACCCGGCATGGTGCTTTATTATAGTTACAATTTTTAGTTCTTCGACAAAATCAACTCATTACATCATTGCCGTACTTGGCATGGGCACCTGGTATGTATTGAGCGATAAAAAATGCATTGGTAACAGCACCGCCGGCATTCACTTTTGCCTTTGCTATCTTATTATCAAACCGATCTTTGTCCGAACTACCTGCACAAACATTTCTTTGTAAAATATTCATTGAAGGCACTCCTTGCTTTTTGGTTTGGCCTGTGATTGTAGTACAGTCATTAACCCATAATTTTACACAAACAGCAGCCAAAGCAGATGCCTAAAAAAGTTTGTATCATTATACCGGTATTCAATGAAGCAAGCAATATTGTTCCGTTGGTAGCTGCTGTAAAAAACGAATTCAGTCAACTGGATTATGATCATTGTTTTTTGTTTGTAGATGACGGCAGTAATGATACTACCCTTTCAACCATTGAACAAGTGGCAGCTTCTGATCATAGCATCCAATTTATTTCTTTGTCAAAAAATTGCGGTCACCAGGCGGCGTTAAAAGCGGGCATAGACCATGCTGATGCAGATTGTACTATATCAATGGATGGCGACCTGCAGCATCCGCCTGCACTGATTGCAACTTTACTCAACAAATGGGAAGCTGGCTATGAAGTTGTTTACACTATAAGAAAAGACCAGCAAGACCTTTCTGTTATCAAGAGAAAAACATCGGCTGTTTTTTACTGGCTGCTTGGCTTGATCAGCGATATTGAACTGGAAAAAGGAAGTGCCGATTTTCGTTTGTTAGACAGGAAGGTAGTTAAGCAATTAAAACAACTGAAAGAGAGCGATATTTTTTTACGGGGGCTGGTAAAATGGATCGGCTTTAAACAGGTGGCAGTGGATTACGAACCACTGCAACGCCTTAGCGGTCAAAGCAAATATTCTTATAAAAAAATGATGCTGCTGGCATTACAGGGCATCACATCTTTCAGCACCAAACCTTTGTATGTAGCCATTTACATCGGGCTGTTCTTTTCATTGGCTTCTCTATTATACATTCCCTTTGCCATTTACAACTACTGGATAGGGCATACTGTTTCCGGCTGGGCCTCTTTGATTGTAACCGTTACTTTTTTAGGCGGTCTGCAATTAATGATATTGGGCATAATCGGCTTGTACCTCGGCAAACTATTTATGCAAAGCAAAGGAAGGCCCATGTACATTGTTGATAAAACAAATATTCCTGCTTCAGAATAAATGGTTTTCCTTCCGAACGATTAACAATTTTTTGGGTATCGTGATGCAGCAGAAACGCTGCGCAGTTTAATACAAACAGTATCTTACCTGCGAATAACTAACCTGGAACAAAAACTAAAAATCCATTGTATGCTTACACTCAAAACATCTTTGCGGCAATTGCCGTTTATTACTGCATCCGTTTTAGCAACATCCATCTTTTTTTCCTGCAAAAAAACAGGCAGTAATGCTTCACCAAATGCTAAACTAA
>CAXTPJ010000194.1:0-6175 GCA_964245855.1 uncultured Ferruginibacter sp.
AGGATTGGTGCAAAGCCTGAAGGACGACAACAAAAGGCTGCTGAAAATTCTGGGCGAACTGCTTGATTTATCGCAGGTAGAAAGTGGCAAACTGCAATTGCACATCCAGCAAATATCGCCTTACCGCATTATTGAAAAGGCCGAACAATTTGTAGTGAATGCAGCAAAAGATAAAAACATAACTATAAAAAAAGAACTGGCAGATAATTTACCAATGATTGCTGCTGATGAAGAAAAACTGGTTTGGGTGCTGAATAATTTTTTAACCAATGCCATCAAGCATTCGTATGAAAACAGCGAAGTGACTGTTACAGTTAAACAGGAAGCAGCTCAACTATTGTTTACAGTAAAAGACAATGGCAAAGGAATTGAAGAAAAATATTTACCAAGATTGTTTGACCGTTATTTTAAAGTACCCGGCACTACAGCTAAATCCGGTACAGGACTGGGTCTTTCTATTTCTAAAGAATTTATTGAAGCGCAGGGAGGCAAGGTAACCGTTAATTCGGTGTTTGGGGCTGGCAGTGTGTTTAGTTTTTATTTGCCTTTGGATTGAAGCGCTTAACGCAATGATAAATTTATATCGACCGCTTATTTATAAACTGAAAAAGCACCTTAACAGAGTGCTCCCAAAATTATTTTCGATCAACCGATTGTTTTATTTCACTTTCTTCAACAGCATCACATAACCACATAAATTTTTCTTTTTCTTATTTACCTGAACGGGGCGAATGGCATAAAATTCTGACGCCGGAGGTATGTAGGGAAAGTTGATCACATTACCGTCTACATCGCCCCACATTTTTTTCTGGTAAACCACCTGCTTGTCTTCAGGATCATACATCCTTACTTCATACAGTTTGGAGGTTACATCTCCCACAAAAACAAAATGGTATAAGCTGCCCTGTGTTAACGGAACCAGTATAGCCATTTCATATTCGCTTTCCATAGCCATGGAAGCTTCCTTTACTACCACAAAACCTTTGCTGATAAAATCTTTTTTTACACTGTCGGCCTGCTTTAATATACTTTCATCATTGCAGGCTGCCCTGCGGATGACGTCTTCTTTTTGGGCTGTTGCTGAAAGGACAAACAAAAAAAACAGCGCTGACAGTAGGGTAAGTTTTTTCATTGCTAACATATTAATGGCAAAATCGTATTACAAAATAAGTTTTTTACCGGTGAGTTCATAATGCTTTTTTGCAAAAACACGGCCAACCCAATGGTAAACAATTATGCCAAAAATGTTAACGATAAAAGAGCCTGATTATTTTAACGCCAGTTTAGGTTTTTTGCAGGTTGCTTAGCATGATGAGTTTAGGATTTAATAACACGCAATTACCAATCAGGGGCTTTTGTTTAGTAGTTTAGAAGTTGAGCAATTCCCTAAAAGTTGCCCAACACTACGGAAGTGATTGAGCCTACATTATAAAGCTGATATGCAAACCGCAGTATAAGAGTGCGACGCCAATGAAGCTGATATGAAAAACAACTGTCGGTTACATACAAACGATCTTCCAAAAATGGTTAACTGTTCTTATTAAAGTAATACGTTCCGGCTTGCTGTGTACAGGTAATCACCAGGTCGTTGATACACACATGTTCGGGTAGGCCGGCACAGTAAAAGATGGTACCGGCAACATCTTCGGGGGTGAGCGGTTTGATGCCTTTATAGGTAGCCGCTGCCTGTTCTTCATCGCCTTTAAAACGAACCAGGGCAAATTCGGTTGCTACGGCACCGGGGTTAATGCTGGTTACTTTAATGTTGTGCGGCAACAGATCTATCCGCATGCCTTTGCTGATGGCATCTACCGCAAATTTGCTGGCGCAATACACATTGCCTTTTTCATACACTTCTTTACCGGCAATGGAGCCCATGTTGATGATATGCCCTTTTTTACGGGCAATCATGAGAGGCACTACTGCTTTGCTTACATATAATAATCCATTTACGTTGGTATTGAGCATGGTTTCCCAATCCTGCATACTGGCATTTTCAAAAGCATCCCGGCCGGCAGCCAGCCCGGCGTTGTTGATCAATACATCGATGGCCTGCCATTCTTTGGGCAGGTTATTGAGTGCTGCTTCTACGGCTTCCCTATCCTGCACATCAAAAACCAATGACAACACTTTAACACCATGATCTTTTTGTAATGTTACAGCCAACTCATGCAACCGTTCGCTGCGCCTGCCGGTGATGATGAGGTGGTTGCCGGCGGCGGCAAATATTTCAGCGCAGGCTTTTCCAATTCCGGAGGTGGCGCCTGTTATCAAAAGTATTTTATTCATTCTTTTAAAATATGATTTTATCAACGCCTGAAGAAAATGGTTAACCTAACGTATCGGGCTCATAGTCTACGATTGCAACAAAAATACTCCGCATAATGTTAAAGACTACAGCTAAGGTAATTTAATGCACATTTTTGCTTTATCTCAATATTTAGCCAGTTGAACCGTTATCATATTCGTTTTACCTATACTTTTGTACAGAAATAGCCGCTCTGCGAATTCCACTAATTTCTCCCCGGCAATTTCTTCTCGCTAATTAAATTTTTTTACGTGTCGAAACATGTCAATAAAGTAACCGCTGCAGGTTTACTGGTCGCTTTCGGGATTATTTATGGTGATATTGGAACCTCCCCACTCTATGTATTTAATTCTATTATTAAAGACAGGGTAATTACCCGGGAACTCATTGTTGGTACCCTTTCCCTCATCATCTGGACCATTACTTTACAAACCACCATTAAGTATGTAATATTGGTGCTGCGGGCAGATAACCGAGGTGAGGGTGGTATTTTTGCCTTGTTTGCATTGGTGCGGCGACGACGCAAGTGGCTCGTAATTCCAGCAATGGTGGGAGGCGCAGCCCTCCTTGCCGATGGCATCATTACCCCCCCTATTTCCATTACCTCTGCCATAGAAGGATTGAAAGAACTACCCAAATTTCATGAACTTTCCCAGATCACCATCGTTTATATTGTATTGGGCATCATCGCTGCTTTCTTTTTCATGCAGCAGTTTGGCACTTCTTCTATAGGTAAAATGTTCGGTCCCATCATGAGCCTTTGGTTTGTGATGCTCGCTATCCTGGGCATCTTCCATTTGTCGGACGACTTCTCTATTTTCCAGGCACTGAACCCGTATTACGGTATTAAATTTCTCATCATTTATCCTAGCGGGTTTTGGTTGCTGGGTGCGGTATTCCTGTGTTCTACCGGTGCCGAAGCATTGTACAGCGACCTGGGGCACTGCGGCCGTGGTAACATCCGGGTGTCGTGGGTTTTTGTAAAAGTTTGTTTGGTGTTGAATTATCTTGGCCAGGGTGCCAGTCTATTAAGCCATCAAACAGGAAAAATGATGAGTGCTGCTGTACGGGAAAGCGAAGGCATCAACGCTTTTTACGACCTGATGCCGCAGTGGTTTATTGTGCCGGGTGTGGTGATTGCAACGTCTGCTGCGGTTATTGCCAGCCAGGCCATGGTATCCGGTTCTTTTACCCTGATCAGTGAAGCCATGCGGTTAAACCTGTGGCCAAAAATGAAAGTGAATTATCCTACTGAAGCAAAAGGACAGATTTTTATTCCGGGTATTAATTCATTGCTTTTTGTTGGTTGTGTAGGCGTGGTATTGTACTTCCGCCAGTCAGACAGAATGGAAGCGGCTTATGGTTTGGCGATCATTACTACCATGATTATGACAACCATTTTGTTCGCCAATTTTATGGTGCTGCACCGGGTGAGCCCCATCTTTATTTACATATTCCTGCTTATTTATTTTGTTGTTGAAATAGCTTTCCTGATAGCGTTGATGGATAAATTTATCCATGGCGGTTTTATTACGCTGATGATCGGCTTCTTAATGTTTGCGGTGATGTATGTATGGTACCGATCGAGAAAGATCAAGAACCGCTATGTGGAATTTGTAAGATTGGAAGAATACATTCCAAAACTGGAGGAATTGAGCAACGATATTACCGTACCCAAATATGCTACACATTTGGTGTACCTGACCAGTGCGAATAACCCTAAAGAAATTGAGCATAAAATTATTTACAGCATATTAAGCGGCAAACCAAAACGTGCCGATATTTATTGGTTTGTGCATGTGGATACACTGGATGATCCGTACACCTGCGAATATTCGGTTGAACACATTATTCCAAATGATATTATCCGGGTTGAGTTCAGGCTTGGTTTCCGCATGGCGCCACGCATTAACCTGATGTTTAAAAAAGTGGTGGAAGACCTGGTTGCCAACCGTGAAGTAAACGTAACCAGCCGGTACGAAAGCCAGCAACGCAACAATGTAGTAGGCGATTTTCAATTTGTGGTGATGGAGAAATTTTTATCGCAGGATAATGAATTGCCCTTCTTTGAAAAACTCATCATGCGTTTGTATTTCTGGGTGAAGGAATTATCATTGAGCGAAGAAAAAGGTTTTGGTTTGGAACAGAGTAAAGTACAGGTAGAAAAATTTCCACTGATAGTTGCACCGGTAAGCAACCTGAAATTAAGGCGTATTTACACAGATGAAGATGATGAATAATTTTTGCGATCAATGAAACAGATTACTGCGGAACAGTTGCAACAACTCATTGCCGACAAAATTGATTTTCAGTTGATCGATGTTAGGGAAGAGGAAGAGCATGAAGCATTTAATATCGGCGGTACGCTGATTCCCTTATCACAGATCACCCAACAGCTTTCAAACATCAGCAGAGACAAACCGGTGGTTGTTTATTGCCGCAAAGGCATCCGCAGCCAGATCGCCATTCAGCGGCTGGAAGAAAGATTTCCTTTTGATAATTTGGTGAATCTTGTTGGAGGAACAGAAGCGTGGAAAGAGAAAGTTGATGATTGTTGAATGTTGTTGAAAATGGTTTAAGTGGTTTAATTAGATACTGGATGTGCTTCCACTTTTCCTTTAAAGGCTTGCCTTCCGATATCAATTATAAATAGTATGAACAGCCAGATAGAAAGCATTAAAAGAAGGATTGAACCGTTGCGCCGGCAAATTATCAACCACCCGGTTTACTCCATCATTAAAGATATTGACGACCTTAAAATTTTTATGCAGTACCATGTATATGCTGTTTGGGATTTTATGTCGTTACTTAAAGCGTTGCAGAACAATTTAACCTGTACAGCTATCCCCTGGTTTCCGAAAGGATCACCAGACAGCCGCTACCTGATAAATGAAATTGTTTTGGGTGAAGAATCCGACGTTGATCAAAACGGTGAGCGCAAAAGCCATTTTGAATTATACCTGGATGCAATGAAACAATGCGGCGCAGATACAAAGCCAATCGAAAGTTTTATTGCGGCATTACAGCAGTCCGGAGATTTTGAAGCTGCCTTTGAAAAATCCAATACAGCGGCAGAAGCCAAAGCATTTGTTGATTTTACGTTTGAGATAATCGGCAGCAACAAAGCCTACCTGCAATCTGCCATTTTTACTTTTGGAAGGGAAGACCTGATACCCGGCATGTTTATTTCCATCATCAATGAAATACACAAAAACTTTCCAAACGAGATTTCGATCTTTAAATATTATATAGAGCGCCACATTGAAGTAGATGGTGATCATCACAGTCACCTTGCGTTGCAAATGACCAACAACCTCTGCAACAACAACGAACAGTTTTGGCAGGCTGCAGAAAAAGCAACCATACAATCGTTACAAAAAAGAATGCTGTTGTGGGATGGCGTTTACAACAAACTGAAAGATAAAGCAAAGAAGTAAGTTGCAAAGGGATTGCATCATTCAGTACACAAACTATTTTTTCAGCAGCGTCGATTTGCTGAAGAAAGATCTTCTGCTGACGGGCTGGCGGATTGAAATGAAAACCCCGGCGAAAGCCCCTGTGTGCTGCTGCGCCGGAGTTGTAATGTAAAGCCGCAACTGCAGTTGAATAATGCTATTTGCAGAAAACCCCAACAATGAATTACCCCATCTACATTTTAGTTTTAATCTTTACCTTACAACATTCAACGTTTTAAACTTAAAACTTAAACGTTTAACGCACTTGTCTCCAACCATTCTTTATATCATCATCGGCTATCTTTTGTTATTGGCCATTGTATATTTTTTCCAGGAACGTTTTATTTTTAAACCGGAGAAGTTGCAGCAGGATTTTCTGTACCAGTATGATGTGCCTTTTAAAGAATTGTTT
>CAXTPJ010000195.1:0-6171 GCA_964245855.1 uncultured Ferruginibacter sp.
ATGCTTATGGTAAAGCACAATTGGTAACAGAAACCAGTAAAGTACTCGAAATACTGGAAGCAACCATTGATAGTTACGAAGCCGCTTATCGCCAGCAATGGAATAATTTACCGGAAGATTTTAAAATGAAAATGCTGAATGGTATTGTTGCCTTTGATATTGTTGTGACTGATTTGCAGGCAAAGAAAAAACTAAGCCAGAACAAAACTGCAACAGAGCAACATACTATTGTTGAAGCGCTTTCAAAAAGTGCTGATGGTAATGAGCGATTGATCGCTGATTATATGAAACAGGATAGGAAGGCTTGATAGTGTCATAAGAAATTTGCACTTTATCAATGCTAATTTAGCCGATAAAAAAAATGATGCAAAATGGTATGCGGTACAAGTGAGTGACACAACTATGTTCAGTAAAGTTTAACTGCTGGTTCCAATGTTTTTACATTTCAAATTCCCATACGGTACGGTAGGTTCCGGCCTGTTCAATGTAAGTTAAAAAGGAATTATAGAATGCATCACCACCGATGGTAGCGCTGTCGCCAATTACAAACAGTTGCTCTTTTGCCCTGGTGATGGCCACATTCATGCGGCGGTAATCTTTTAAAAAACCAATGTCGCCATAATCGTTGCTGCGGACCAATGAAAGAATGATCGTTTCTTTTTCCTGCCCCTGGAAACTGTCGATGGTACTGATGCGCAACTGCTTTGGCAATAGTTCTTTTGCTGCAGCTACCTGGCCTGCATACGGCGAAATAAAAGCAGTCTGTAATGGATCGAGCGATTCTGTTTCAATTAATTTTTGTACAATCTGTAATTCGCCCTCGTTCTGTAAACTGTTGCCATCGCTGCCCTTAACTTCATTGTAACCAGATCCGGCAGTATCGATAAAAATTACATGAGGACCTTTGTTGCTGAGCTGCGGTGCTGTTAACAGGAGGCCGTTGTAAAAATAATTGCCGGAAAATCCTGCAATCGCTTCCCTCATGCGGTATTGTGTATTGAGCAAAAATACCTGCGGAACAGTAGTGATGCCAACTTCCAGGATTGATTTGTTTAATCCTAATCTTGCTGCTTCATTGCTGAGTACCGTTGGCGGCAATTGCAGGTGGTCGCCGGCCAGCACATATTTTTGCGCCAATGGAAAGATGCACCAGGCCAATGGTTCAATGCATTGCCCGGCTTCATCAATTACCAACGTATGAAAAGTAATGTTGTTGATCTTTGCATCATACAAGCCTACCGGAGTACCCAATATTACCTGTGCTTCCGTGTAAAGTTTTTCTTCGTTGTAAGCCTGTAATTTTTTTATATCGGTGCGGATGTTTTTTACTTCTTTGAATAATAAATTGCGTTGTTCCCTTTCTGCTTTGCCAAAACTGCGTTTGTATTTGAGTGCCATTTTCCTGAACTCTTCGGCACGCATTTTTAATTGCTTTATTTCTTTCAGTTGCTTGCTGTTGTTGAGTTTGCCTTCAGGTGTATGTTGAAAAATTGTTTTCTCTACTTTAGTACTATTGCCAACCCTTAGTACCTGCAAACCCTGTGTTATCAGGCCTTTGGCGATATTATCAACCGCCGTATTGCTTGGCGCTGATACCAATACTTTTTCTCCCAGCTTCACCAGTTGTACAACTGCTTCTACCAGTGTGGTGGTTTTTCCGGTACCGGGCGGGCCATGCACAATGGTGATTTGTCCGTTGGCTGCAATGGCGGCCACGGCCTGTTGCTGGCTTTGATTTAAATTTTTATTCTTGAAACTAAGTTCATTGATAGAAGGAGCAGTTACTGTTTTTTCTTTCGATGCATCCCCATGCAAGGTTTCAAATAATTCAAACAGTTGTTTGTTGTTCTCCAAATTGTTCAGCACTGTTTTCATGATGGTGGTGGTGCGTTGGTCGGGCGCTAATTTTATACCTACTCCATTGTCTTCGATCCAGTCCGGGAAGTCGGGTGCAAACAAACGGAACTCACCTGTTCTTCCTTCCAGGTTCATCAGCACACCTTTGATGGGTTCTTCGCCCTGGTAAAAACATTCAATGGCAGCGCCGTCTTTAAACAGGTTTACTTCTGCCGGAAAGTTGAGGCGAAAAGTGATTTCAGGATAATCAGCATAACCAAAATTTTTTCTTGTCACCACAATCGGGTGCAGCGCCAAACCTTCTGCCTTCAATGATTTCAGCGTATGCTGCTGATCGAGGCTGTATCTTTTTACCTGTTCTTTTTCTTCTAGATCGATACAGGTTAATAAATTTATTATTTGCGGATGCGTAACTGGCATGGAGTGAAAATAAACAAGAATGGTTAAATGCTGGTTTGGTAATAAGTTTATTTTATCGTTCTGAAGTAATTCTTCGTAACAATGTTGTGAACTATATTTTCTTTTGTAGGAGAGGAAAACATAGTTCACACTTTTGTAAGGTATTTTATGGCAGCCAAATTGTAGTTTTACTAACTATTAGACACAATTTTTTTTACATTTTCTCTATTAAAATAATTGGTTTCACCTCTGCCGCCGGTGTGGCTGCGTAACCGGAACGCCACTGCTTTTGCTTCTTTAAAAAATTTGCTTCGCATTTTTTCAATGTTGCCTTTGGCAACACCGAACCAAAAAGAGGTGGCTAACCCGGTTACTGTTTTTAACTACAAGAAATGCTACAAGCTATCCGCTTGTGTTCTTTATCAATTAAATATATAACATCACAATCTGAGTATTCAAGTTTAATTTGTATGGCAAATATCCTGAGGCTTAATCGATAGAATCAACTCATCTCTTCGCCCTTACATATTGGTTGGGCCATGCAACATCATCTCCCAATGCTTTGGCTGCATGCAATGGAAAATATGGATCCCGTAAAAATTCACGGGCAATAAAGATCAGGTCGGCCTGCTGTTGTTGTAAAATATCTTCTGCCTGCTGCGCATTGGTAATGATGCCAACTGCACCGGTCAACATAGAAGTTTCTTTTTTTATGGCTGCTGCAAAAGGCACCTGGTAACCCGGTCCGGCCGGGATCTGTGCCAGTGGCGACATACCTCCGGAAGAAGCATCTATAAGATCAATACCTTTTGTTTGGAGCATGGTTGCCAGTTGAATAGAATCTTCAATTGTCCAGCCACCTTCTATCCAGTCACTGGCAGAAATGCGGACGAATATGGGAAGATCAATTGGCCAAACGGTTTGTATGGCATCAATAATTTCATATAAAAAGCGTGTCCTGTTTTCAAAACTGCCTCCATATTCATCGGTGCGCTGATTGCTTACCGGCGATAAAAACCCGTTGATGAGGTAACCATGTGCAGCATGTATTTCTACTACTTGATAGCCGGCTTTTACTGCACGGGCAGCAGCATTTTTGAAATCATTTACCAGTTCAGCAATTTCCTCTCTGGTTAATTCATGTGGTATCAAATCACCTTCGGCAAATGGAACAGGAGAGGGCGCAATGGTTTGCCAATAATGGTCGCCGGAAGTAAATTGTTTGCCGCCAAGCCAGGGTAAATCGCAACTTGCTTTTCGTCCTGCATGCGCCAGTTGAATGCCTGCAACAGCGCCATTGTTATGAACGAAGGAAACGATGGAAGATAACTTTTCAATGTGTTCATCTTTCCAGATGCCAAGGTCGCCATAAGTAATGCGGCCTGCAGGTGCAACGGCCGTTGCTTCCTGGATGACTAATGCAGCGCCGCCAACTGCACGGCTTCCCAAATGAACCAGGTGCCAGTCGTTGGCAAAGCCATCTTCGCAGGAGTACTGGCACATCGGTGAAACAACTATCCTGTTTTTAAGGGTTACAGATTTTAAGGTTAAAGGCGAAAAAAGTAAACTCATTAATTGAATGTTTATGTTAATTGGTTGAGGGTTTAGCTGTTTAGGAGTTTAGTGTTATAAAAAGCTACTGTAAAAAATCACAAATCATAAATCACAAATCATAAATCAACCTTAGTTTTACAATTACAAACAAACTGCAAAAAATGTTTACAGGCCAGCAAGTAATTGAGCAGACAAAAAAATGGATACTGGATGTGGTAATTGGCTGCAATTTTTGTCCGTTTGCTGCAAAGGTGGTAAAGCAACAGGCTGTGCATTACCAGGTTGAACAAAGCAGCGATGATGAAATTTGTTTGGATGCTTTTTCAAACGAAATGACCCGGCTTGATAACGATGAAAGCATCGAAACAAGTTTTTTAATTTTCCCCAACGCTTTTGCTGAATTTGATGATTACCTTCGCCTGGTATCGGAGGCAGAAGATTTACTGGTTGAAAATGGGTATGAAGGTATTTACCAGGTAGCCAGTTTTCATCCGTTGTATTTATTTGCCAACTCGGGTGAAAAAGATGCTGCCAACTATACTAACCGTTCCGTGTACCCCATGTTGCATTTATTGAGGGAAGCCAGTATTGACAAGGCTTTGGAACATTACAGCCAACCGGAAGATATTCCTGAACGAAATATTGGTTTTGCCAGAGAAAAAGGATTGGTATACATGAAGATGCTGCGGGATAGATGCTTGTAAACCGGTGATAAATAGATCAAACATATTTAGTTTGTTTAGGACCTGTAAAGTCCTGGGATTATAGATTGTTTTAGATTAGTCAGTTTATGGTTTAGTTTTAAACTATAAGTTTGTTGTATAAGTTGCCATGAAAAATGTTGTACAAGTGAGATCATTTTTTCTTTTCCCCAAAAAGAAAAAATGACAGAACAAGTTCGCAACGATGTTGAATAGCATTCCAAATGCCTGTAACAAAAAGAAAATATAAAAGAACCCAATTTAATACACTAAAACAAACCACATGGGATTTTTTGATAAGTTTTTTGGAAAGAATAATTCAGATAATGATGATTTGCCAGAGCGTACCAACGAGCTGCTGGAGGAAGACTTGTACTGGAAAATTGTGGATGCCACCACAAAAAAGCGTGACCAGGAAAAGCAACTGGAAGCTTTGATGGATTCGCTGAGGCGGCTTCCTGTGCAACAGGTCATTGGTTTTAAATTGCGGACTTACCAATTGACAAATGAAATCAGCAACGGCAACATGTGGTGTGCTGCTTATCTTATGAATGGCGGCTGTTCTGATGATGGATTTGATTACTTTAAATACTGGGTTATTTCAAGAGGTAAAAAAACATATTTGTCAGCAAAAAGTAGCCCTGATAACCTTTTTGATGAACTGGATGATGAGGTGGAAGGGTATGAGTTTGAAGAGTTTCATTATGCATCCAATGATGTGTTCAAAGAAAAGACAGGCATGGATATTTATGGTTTTATGGATGACAGCGCCATGGCAAATGAAACTGCCATACAATTTAACTGGGAAGAAGATAAGCCAGAAACCATGAAGGCGATTTGTCCTAAACTATACGCAGCACAAGCATAACAATAAAATGTACAGCCACAAAATCATTTTGGTTCAAATACGGTGATGATTTTCCTCTTGTGATTGTAAGATTATAACAATGGATAAAAAATTGCTAAAAGTGTAATGCTGAAAGAACAAACAAACTTCTTTGGCTTTATCATTGCATTGTGTGCGGTGGTTAAATTTTCTCCTGTCAATTAAATAACAATGGTAGCAATCTCTTAATAGATAATGGATGGCAGTACCATCTAAACAAAACAGTATGTGTAGAAACTTTTTTTTATTCCTGCTGGTTGCATCAGGCTTTACCGCAACAGCACAGGTATTCGACAGGGATACAACGCTCACCGGCGTATATGATGCCAAAGGTAAGGTCATGAAAATTTCGGCTAAGATAGGTGGGAAGGTCACCATCAAAAATGCCATCATTGAAGCCAATCCATTTATACAAATATTTGATACCACAGTTAACATGGGCGACAATTTGCTTATCAACGAATTTTCATCTTACTGGTACGGTGCCAAACCTTCCAACGCTGATAATACGGTGCAGTTACAAAAGTGCATAGACGCTGCTAAAAACCGTGGCATCACTTTAAAAATTTATGGGGCTTTAAAAACTTCCGGTTCATTAAAAGTAGCTTCCGGTGTTAAAGGAAAATACCAGCAGAGCAGCATCAGGATAGAGGGTACATCCAGTTTTTGGGATACGGGCAGCGGCAGCCAGATCATTTATTCGGGCAATAGTTTTGCGCTTGGTTTAATGCTGAACAAAGGCTCAGAGATCAGTCATTTAACCATCAGCGGCAA
>CAXTPJ010000196.1:0-6164 GCA_964245855.1 uncultured Ferruginibacter sp.
GTAGCTCAATGAATGGAAGGTTATTTAAAAAAATACAACATTAATAACAGTAGTTGTACAATTTTAAAAACAGCAGACAAATTTTCATATTGATCAAGCATCCACCGTTTAAAATTAATCATAATTATATTCTCTTTTTCTTTTAGTATCAGTAAGCATTACATGGAAATATAATGCCGCTGCCTGCCAACCGTTTTCGAAATCTGTCGTATATTTTCTATTGGCAATTGAAATCACTATTTCAAATTATTCGCCCAATTAACTGCTCATGAAGAATGTTTACTTAACTGTTCTATGTATTGTCATGTTTGGCTGTTGCTATGCACAGTCAAAGGCAACTGTTGCTGCAGCTACACTCTTGACAAGTTTTCCATTCAAACAATACAGTGGCGGTGTGATGATGGTGAAGGCGAAACTTGGAAATGTAAAAGACAGTTTCAATTTTATCCTGGATACCGGTTGCGGTGGTATTTCTTTGGATTCATCTGCCTGTGCAGAAAATAATATCTTACCCACGCCAACCGATACTACCATTACAGTAATGGGCAACTCCACTAAAGTAAGTTTTGTATTCAACCAGCAATTACATTTTCCCGGGCTTACGGTAAGCAAATTGAATTTTCATGTAAACAACTATGAAGTACTTACCAGTGTATACGGGGAGCGCATTGATGGCATTATTGGGTACAGTTTTTTCAGCCGGTATATCGTAAAAATCAATTTTGATAGTTCCCTCATTCATGTGTTTAGTCCCGGAAAAATAAAGTATGATGCAGGTGGAATGTTGTTGCATCCACGGTTAAGCAAAACCATACCGGTTCAGGAGTTGACCATTAGAGATAAAAAGAAAATTAACTCCGATTTTTATTTTGATACCGGTGCCGGCCTTAATTTTTTAATGAGTGAATCGTACCTGCGGGATAGTAATATTTTAGTGGATAAGAAGAAAACTTTTGATCTGCAGGGAGAAGGCGTTGGTGGAAAATTGCGGATGAAGTTGACAGTGATAAAATCGGTACAACTGGGTAAATACAAATTCAGGAACGTGCCGTCTTATATTTATGGAGATACCTTTAATGTAACGGCTTATCCCGCCACTGGCGGACTTTTGGGTAATGATTTATTGAAACGTTTTAACCTTACGATCAATTATGGAAAAAGTGAAATTCATATAGTACCCAACCAGCAGTTTGCTGTGCCATTTGATTATTCATACACAGGCATTGCGGTATATTATGTTGGCGGTATTATTCTTATTGATAACATTGTTGCGGGATCGCCTGCCGATGAAGCCGGAATTAAAACCGGCGATGTTTTGATCAGCGTGGGAGAAGATGATTCCAACAATATCATGCAGTATAAAACAGCCCTACAAACCGCCAGGGAAATTGTACGGATAAAGGTTAAACGAAAAGGTCAGTTACTTTCATTGGCCATCAAACCTGTTACGATATTGTAGTAATGCTCTGCTATAGTTTCCATTTTCTCTCCTTCAGGTAGGTGCTGCATTTTGCACAAAACCCGGTTTCATCCCCGGTTGTATCCCCACCTTCTGCATCACGCATAAAACAACTAACAACCGGGCAATGTTTCAGCCCTTCTGCATGGCCTAATTCATGCAATACAATTTTATAAAAATGATCAATGCCGGTATGCTGAAACCTGAAAGAAGAAGCGATGCAGGCATTACCAGGACAAAGCCCAAGGCCAAATATGCCCCAGTCTGGTTTGTCTTTCATAGTGGTGCTGATGTCCCTTCCGGTAAGCCCTAATATTATTTCGCCTTTAGTAGCCTTTTTGCTTAAATAATTCAGCAATGAATCGGCCTTGTACCGGTAACCCGCAGCATTCATGGCGTTGGATGGAAATGCCATTTTTTTATTTACCGTTACCGTCGGGTACAATTTGGTTAATCCATTTTCAACATATTTTACCTGCTCATCCGGAATGTCGGCAAATGGTTGTATAGAAATATAATGTTGTTGAGGCTTGAGTGGAGTTTGCTGCTGACAACTGAGCAGTAATAAAAAAGCGAATGGTAAAAAATAACTGATTTTCATACTGCAACGAAGTTGGGTTGGTATGAAGTTATAAAAAGAGCCTGAAGGAAAGTGCAAAGAATTGTTATCTTGGAATCAAATGTATAATCAAGAATCAACCTTGTAAATTTTTAAGAGCGCCATAAAAGTTTAGTCAGGGTGATTGATTGTTTGGGTTTTTTATCTGTTAAGTAAACCATATTCAATTTTATTAGTGAATCTTAAAAAGCATCCATATCATATCTTCTTCATTGCCGGTGCAGTTTTGCTTTTGTCAGCGTTATTTAAAGATAGTAGCAATGTTATTGATATACACCTGCACGATACTTATTTTGTATTTCCGTTAGTGCACATTATTGGTTTGCTTTCAGCGATTGAATTTTTCTTTTGGATATTTTATTTGCTGACAAATAAAATCATGTGGTCGAATATATTGATGTGGATTCATGTAATAATCACTACAGTATTTCTGCTGTTAATTCCCGTAGTTTTTTATCAGGATGGGAATATTTTATTTGGCACTGCAAGAAAATATTATGAAGTGGATAGTAGTTTTCACTATCGTACAATAATCTTTATAGCAGTTGCTTTGTTGCTGATAGCACAGGTCATTTTTATTTTCAATTTTTTTGCTGGCACCTTTACCCTGCAAAATAAATGATATCATTTCTAAAATAAATCAAATGGAAACAGTTCAGAACAATCTCACTATACCCACTTTATTTGAATGGGCTGGCGGTATGCCTGCATTTGAAAAGTTGACGGAAGTATTTTACAAAAAAGTGTTACAGGATGAATTACTGGAACCCGTTTTTAAACACATGTCGCCACAACATCAATTGCACGTGGCCCATTTTATCGCTGAAGTATTTGGCGGCCCTTTTCTCTACAGCACAGAAGAGGGTAGTCATTTTAAAATGATTCAAAAACATTTGGCTAAGCACTTAACAGAGCAGCACCGCAAACAATGGGTAGCGCTTTTAATACAAAGTGCCGACGAAATCAATCTGCCGGATGATCCTGAATTCCGCTCCGCATTTGTGGCCTATATTGAATGGGGTACAAGGATCGCTGTACTCAATTCAAACACAACAGACCTGGAAATGAACCCGGATGAGCCTATGCCTAAATGGGGTTGGGGTGTGCCGGGCAAACCTTATATCAAGAGTTAACCGGCGGGCATATACTGCAACAGGACCAGGCCACTTTTATAAACTTTCGCATTGAATAAGTTAAGTTTAAAAGTGGCGGTGTCTTTTGAAAACAAAGGCTTTCCTTTCCCGATAACTGATGGGCAAATCCTTAAATGATATTCAATTAAATTGGCTTTCATCAGCGATTGAGCCAGCGAAATGCTTCCCCAATTAATGATGTCTTTACCAGGTTGTTCTTTTAATTTTTTGATAGGATCCACTGCATCTTCGTTTATCAGCGTTGCAGGTTTCCATTTACCCATGGTGCAAGGTCCAGCGAACTGGAAAAAACATTTTTATCAGTTGCATTCAACTTGTCGGAATGATCTCTTTATCACTGGTGGCTTCCGGCCAATAATCTGCAAACAGCACATGCGTTTTTGCACCAAGCACAATGGTGTCCACGGTTTCCATAAAAGCTAACAGGTCTTCGTCTGATTCCCTGCTTAGTTCAGTTGATTCAAAAAAATCAAGTTGGCCATTTTCTCTGGCAGCGTAACCATCAACTGTTAGCCATTCACCTAAAATTAATTTTCGCATAAATATTTTTTGAAAAACGGAACAAAAAGTTTGCCTTTATTACATAAAAAAAGGCATTGGGAATACCAATGCCTTTCGTTAATTTTTTTGATGGCTTACAATATTGCTAAACCTGCTGCAGCTACTTCATGGTCCTGCTCCACCGAACCACCGGAAACACCAATGGCACCGATAATTTCATCACCTTTCTTAAACACCACACCACCGGGAAAAGAGATTAATCCGCCATTGGAGTGTTCTATCTGGTAAAGTGGGCCGCCTGGTTGAGAGAGTTTGCCAATCTCACCGGAATTCATATCAAAGTAGCGTGCTGTTTTTGCTTTACGGATCGAGATATCAACAGATCCAAGCCAGGCATTGTCCATGCGGTGAAAAGCAACCAGGTTAGCGCCTGCATCAACAATGGCAATATTCATTGGCACACCAATTTCTTTCGCTTTTGCTTTGGCTGCAACAGAAATTTTTTCAGCCAGCTCTAATGTAATGTTCATTTGTATATTGTTTTAGTGAAAATAATATGGCAAGAGAAGATGGATATAATTATCCAAGAATATTTTTTATATAAGTGCGGATGTGTGCAATGTCTGAAGGCTTGTCAATATAACCGGTTGCACCAACTGATTTAGCCATTGCTGATAAATTATGGTGTGCAGAAAATAATACCACCGGGGTAGAAAATGAAGGGTTATTTATTTTTAGCTTTTGCAAAATATCTGCTGAACTTGTTTCGCCAATGGAATGATCCAATATTAAAATGTCCGGATCGAAAGCTACAATTTCAGGCACCACATTATCTGTATCTGCACTGCAATGCACTTCAAACTCCTTTCGCAATAAACGCTGCATAATTTCCAGCAACTCTTCGTTATCGTCTAAAATAAAAACCTTTTTCATAATGCTGCTAATTATAGCAATTGTTAGATGATAACCAAAAATCACACATTCTTTTCATCGTTTCCGTCAAAGAGTTAAGGCCGGCAGGTTTTACGAGGTAAGCATTGGCACCGTTGTCGTAAGAATTTTTTACATCAATAGGATTGTCAGAGGTGGAGAATATGATAACGGGAGTGTATTTTAAACTTGACATACTCCTGATTTTTCTTAATAAGTCAATGCCATTTATACCGGGCAAATTAATATCCAGTAAAATCACCTTTGCAGGTGCCCCAGATACGCTTCTATTCAGAAAATATTCAAAAGCTTCCTTGCCGTCGGTTACATAATCGTAAGATATGTTGGTATTCACTTTTTTAAGTGCCCTTTTTACAAAATCAATGTAATCCTCATTGTCTTCCACATAAAACACGTCCACTTTTTCCTTTGCCATTGGTATTATTTTTTAAAAGATAAATAAAATATTGTGCCAGTTGGTTGTACATTGTCGTACCAGATCTTTCCATTATGCTTTTCCATGATCCTTTTCACAATAGCCAGGCCAACTCCCGTTCCTTCGTATTTACGGGCATTTTCTAAACGTTTAAACAACTCAAATATTTGATTGCCATAGTTAATGTCGATGCCGATGCCATTGTCTGCAATGCTGTAAACTACTTCATTTTCTCTTTCTGTACCTGTAATTTCCACGACAGGGTTGGTTGCTTTGGAAGAATATTTTACCGCATTGCCGATGATATTGCTAAACGCCTGTTGTATCATGGTGGCATCGCCGGTTACAGCCGGTGTTCCATTTATAATTACGGTTGTGCCGGCGCTGTTAAAGGCAGATTTAACTTCTGTGACAATATTGTTAATCACCCTGCTCATATCAACTTCTTCCGGGATTATTTCATGGCGGTCCATCCTGGAATAAGCCAATACTTCTTTAATGAGCAGGTTCATCCGATCAGCGCTTTTAACTACTTTGCCTAAAATATTTTTTGCATCTTCAGGTAGTTCCACGTAATCTTCCAACAATATTTCAGTGTAATTTTTTATGGTGGCCAGCGGCGTTTTCAAATCATGAGAAATGGTATAACTGAATGTATCCAGTTCGTCATAAGCCTTTTGTAATCGCTCGTTCAAGCGCCTGATCTGGTTGGCTTTTTCATTGATCACAAAAGCAATTTCTTCTCTCAAACGCATAGCAGAACTTATCTCTGCGGTGATCCACGGTTCAGAAACAGCTTCTACTTCCTGCGACCAAATTTCAAAAGAACGACGGGGCGAAAGGCGTGCAACGCCTGTACTGTCCATCTCAACCGGTTTATCAGGATTGCCTGCCCACGTAACCGTTTTTTTAATTTCCGGCTTGAACCACAAAATAAATTCATTCATTTCTTTGGATAACCTGCAACTCAATAAACCACTTGCCATTGATTTATAACTCAGTGCAGCAGGGTAATATTTGCCCAGGCTGTCTGTATGAAATAAAGAAGGTTTGTTAGTAAAATGA
>CAXTPJ010000197.1:0-6132 GCA_964245855.1 uncultured Ferruginibacter sp.
CTTGCAGATGGCAAATGTTTCAATGCTTGAAGATATCGACCTGTATTTTGACGGAGCTATCAGTGTACTTTTTATTTGCCCAATCTTTTCCCAGCGATTTTAATACAGGAATATAATTTGGTGGATAAAAATCTAACTGGCTGATATCATAATTCCTTAAATTTTTGCCTATCGGCTTTGGATTAACCCAATTGATAATGCCGCTGCTATCTGCTACCCCATCAAACAACTGCATAGCAGGATCCAACTCTTTTGCAGGTATACTCACCTCAATATTTTTACTCATCGATAATAATTTTCCATTATCATATCCATTAATGGAAAACATACCGGCAGTTTGCAACAGGCTGTCATTACTCATTGTTGACAAACCATTTTGTATGACATCCAATGCAGTCAATGCAGTTTTTATTTCCAGTTGAATACTTTTATTATTACTGTTAAAAGCGCCGGCGGGTATTGCGAATACAACACCATCTTTTGTTTCAATGATGGTATCCGTATTGTTGTTGATGTCAAACCGTTCTGAAAAAGGCGGGTTAATGGATGCGTTTTCTTCTCCCTGGTATGGATGATGGTTTTTTATTGCAAACAAAATAAGTGTTGAAATAATAGCAGTAATTGCAATGAT
The DNA here is from genome assembly GCA_964245855.1 of uncultured Ferruginibacter sp. Classification (GTDB taxonomy): domain Bacteria; phylum Bacteroidota; class Bacteroidia; order Chitinophagales; family Chitinophagaceae; genus Ferruginibacter. The sequence continues at coordinate 632 of CAXTPJ010000197.1, forward strand.
AATTCCGGCTTGAACCAATCGTTTTGTAATGATTCGTTTTTGAATTGCTTTTGCAAATTCAATCTTTATACCTGCATCATTTACTGCCTGCATAATTTGCTGCTGAACAATCAATTCCTCCTTTAATTCTTTATCTCCTGATAATTGATTTTCAAAATTTGATTTTTCTTCTGCACTCATTTCATTTTGAAGGTATCTGTCTATTTGCTGGCTATTATTATTCATGAGTGCCTTTGTTTGAGATGGTTAAAAAAATTTCTTTGGCCTTTTGAATGCAACGGTACTTTTGATTTTTAGCTACTTTTTCATCGTTGAATGATAACTCACCTGCAATTTCTTTATAGGACTGTTTTTTAAAATAGAACAGGATAAGTAACTGCCTGCATTTTTCTCCCAATAAATTAAAAGCAGCATTTGCCAGGTTGTAATCTGGTTCATCATCGGAGACATAATCAGTAACATCAACATCCTGCTGCACAAAAGGCATTTTTTTCTGCCTTCTTAATTCTGCCAACCAACAATTTTTTGATATGCCAAACAGGTAATGCTGCAATGGAACAGCTAAAGTAAAATCAGTATCCCGTACTTTTTTATGAAGTATTACCAATGCATCCTGGAATATATCCCTCGCATCTTCAGCCGAACCATTGTTGGCAATAACATATTTTTTTATCGAAGGAAATAAACTGTACAGGCCTTTTATAGCTTTATCGTACCGATCATTTTGTAAGCTCTCAATTATCTCTTTGTCTGTCATTTTAAGGTCTTATAATAGTCAATGTCATTCTCATCAAAAAGTCATCAAATTAATTGTAATATTTTTTTGTCTGCCAAAATAAACTAATTATCACCCCCTGTTTGGTAGCCAAAAAATCGCCTTACGTCGCAATGTTTGCTTTTGACTGCAATATCTTAGCTTGAATGAGTAATTTGGCGCCATGAAAAAACAGTGGTATAATAAAAAATGGGCGGTGGTACTCATGCACATTGCAGCCTGGTCTGCCCTGTTTTACCTGCCAACGCTATTAAGGCCATCCTACGATCCGGCTGAAAAAGCGCCGCCTCCAATGGAATCTTCCACAATAAAATTCATCGTTTTCAGGATCAATGACCTGCTACTGATTGGATGTTTTTATCTTAACGCACTGATATTGTTCCCAAAGCTGGCAAACAAGAAGAAATACCTGCTTTACCTGTTATCAGTCGCAGCCTGTTATGCCGTATGGATGCTGCAAAGCTGGTTGCTGATGAAAAACTTTTCATTGATTGACGCTCATTTCAATTTACGCAAGCACATTTTCTTCACCATTTTTGTCTTCCTGTTCATACTGGCCTGCAGTATCACTTACCGGGCCATACGGGATAACATACGCATCGATAACCTGGCGAAAGAAAAAGAAAATGAATTTTTAAAAACAGAATTATCCTTACTAAGATCGCAGGTGAGCCCCCACTTTATGTTCAATGTACTGAACAACATGGTAGCGCTGGCCCGTAAACAATCTGATCAACTGGAACCCTCGCTGATAAAGCTTTCTTCCCTGATGCGGTACATGCTGTATGAAACAGATGAAGAAAAGGTATCGCTGGAAAAAGAAACAGATTACCTGCAGAGTTATATCGACCTGCAGCAACAACGTTTTGGAAAAAAAGTCGCCATCAATACCAATTTCAGCCAGGCAGATAAATTATATTTTATTGAACCAATGCTTCTGATACCCTTTGTTGAAAATGCTTTCAAACATGGAACAGGTTTGATAGAACAGGCGATGATCAATATTGAATTGAGCGCTGCTGACAATCAATTGCAGTTTGTGGTGCAGAATAAATTCAATCCTGCTTCCAATGAGATTAAAGACAAAGCTTCGGGCATTGGGCTTACCAATGTAGCCAGGAGATTGGAATTGTTGTACAAAGACAATCATCAATTAAAAATTGATAAGACAAATGATTTTTTTACTGTGTCGCTAAAAATTAATTTAGCTAAATGATCAATTGCATTGCCATAGATGATGAACCGCTTGCACTGGAATTGCTGGAAGATAACATCAGCAAACTGCCTTATTTGAAACTGGTGGGCAGTTATGACAATGCGATTGAAGCGATGAAAGTCATTCAGGAAAAAAAAGTTGACCTTATTTTTTTAGACATTCAAATGCCCGGCCTTACCGGCTTACAGTTCATACAAAGCCTTACCGTAAAACCATTGATCATATTGGTAACGGCGTATGAAAAATATGCGCTGGAAGGTTTTAACCTGGAGGTGACTGATTACCTGGTGAAGCCGGTTTCAATAGAGCGTTTTATCAAGGCCTGCAATAAAGCAAAAGAATTGTTCGATCTTAAAAATGGATCAGCTACAACCAACTCAAAAGTAGCCCCGGACTATTTTTTTGTAAATGTTGAGTACAGCCTGGTAAAAGTTACGGTAGATGACATTGTTTATATAGAAGGATTAAAAGACTATATCAAAATCCATCTTAAAAGTTCCTCCAAACCAATTGTAACAAGAATGCCAATGAAGACAATTGAAGAGCAGTTGCCTGCAGAAAAATTTCTTCGCATCCACAAATCTTATATCGTATCGGTTGCTTTTATAACAGCTATCCGCAAAACAAGTGTATTCATAGATAATATGGAACTTCCGGTAAGTGATAATTACCGGGACGCCATTGCCGCTATTACAGGTAAATTATAGAATAAAACTACACAAAGTTGAAAAGAGATAAGACATCCGAAGTTTTAAAAACTTCGGATGTCTTTTTTAAAGCATACCGTTGATGTGCAAATAGATTTCCGCTCATCATTCCTTTCATACAGTTAAAACTCCGTTCATCAACAGTGGCTTTAAAGCATCATTGCTTTCGTCGCAGGATAAGGCTGCTTTATCTCATTTGCATCAATATAGCTTCAAGCCCGAGATACATTTGCATTCAATTAAATCATACAACAATGAGAAAGTTAATAACCCTTACCGCACTGATCTTAACCAGCTTCAATTTACTGGCTCAAATGCCCGGTATGCAGGGCGCAATGCCCGGCGGAAATGCCGGACATGTATTCGGCAAATTGGTAGATGCCGATAAAAAACCGGTTGCCGGCGCTTCTGTAATGCTGATGCAAAACAAATTTGATTCAGCTACTAAAAAAAATAAAGAAGTATTGTTTAAAGCAATGGTAACAAAAACGAATGGCGAATTTAATTTTGAAGAGTTGCCAATTACTGCACAACTGAAATTGAAAGTTAGCAGCACCGGCTTTACAGCTTACGAATTACCTGTTTCCTTTTTGCCAAAAAGAGAACCGGGTTCTACTCCTCCTTCAGGCCCACCAACTACTGCAGGCGGCATGCCATCTTTTGACAAAGACCTTGGCGATGTTCAACTGCAAAGCGTAGTAACAGAATTACAGAATGTAACTGTTACCACGGTTACGCCAGGCATTAAACTGGACGCTGATAAAAAAGTGTTCAACGTTGAAAAAAATATCATGAGCACCGGTGGTACCGGCCTGGATGTGATGAGAAATGTGCCTTCAGTAAATGTTGACATTGATGGAAATGTTACGGTGAGGAATGCCGCTCCTCAATTATTGGTTGATGGCCGCCCGACTACTTTAACACTCGACCAGATTCCGGCTGATGTAATTGAAAGCGTAGAAGTGATCACCAACCCATCTGCAAAATATGATGCATCTGGCGGTGGTGGCGGAATATTAAACGTGGTGTTGAAAAAGAATAAAAAAGTAGGTTATAATGGAAATGTAAGGGCAGGTATTGATAAACGTGGTGCATTCAATGGCGGCGCAGATTTTAGCTTACGACAGAATAAATTCAACTTTACGGCGTCTTTTAACGGCAATCAAAACAAAGGCATTACCAATGGTACAACCGACCGGCAAAACTTGTTGACCACACCGCTCACTTCCGTGTATCAAAACAACTACAACCAAACAAAGGGTGGTTTTATGTTTGGTAAAGTGGGTGTTGATTATTTTGTTTCCAACAGGACAACGTTATCATTGTCGGCCATCAAAGTACATGGCGAATTCAATCCTTATGAAAAGATCGACATCAATACAGATAGCTTATATACAAGCGGAAAGATCAGCAATGCAAGCCAGCGTATCACTACCGGTACACGGAATTTTAATGGCCAGGGATTGGTGTTTGGCTTGAAACACTTATTCAAAAAAGAAGGCGAAGAGTTTACGATCGATGCAAACTATTTTGGTGGCAAGAATGACAACAATTCACTGTACACCACCAACAATTATGATGGAACAGGTTCTTTATTGAATACCGGTTATGAAAAAGTAACAGGTGATGGCAGCGATAAAAACTTTGTGATACAATCTGATTATGTGTTGCCTTTTATGAAGACATATAAACTGGAAGCTGGCGTACGGGCTGCAATCAGGAGCAGGATCAACAATACTTACAACTATGTTTTCAATGATGCAACCAATGAATATGACCTGATAACTTCTGCTACCAGCAATTATAAAAACACCGATAATGTGTATGCAGCGTATGCGACCATCAGTAATACCATCAAAGACTTTAGTTATAAAGTTGGATTAAGGGCTGAGCGTTCCGACTACAATGGAACGTTGACCAACACCGGTGATAAGTTCAGTAACAAGTACCCCGTAAGTTTATTTCCTTCTGTGTTTGTAAGTCAAAAATTAAGCAGCAGCCAGGAATTGCAGTTCAGTGCAACGAGGCGGGTAAACAGGCCTAATTTCTTCCAGTTGATACCTTACACAGATTACACCGACAAACTGAACATCACTAAAGGCAACCCGGCGTTGAAACCGGAATTTACACAGGCCTATGAACTCTCTTACCTGAAAACATTTACCAGCAAGAATACGATCCTTGCCTCTGTTTATTATAAACACAGCACCGATCTTATCACCAGGTACCTTACCCAGGAAATAAATCCTCTAACAGGAAATACTGACATCATCAATTCTTATATCAACGCCAATTCAAGTTATGCGGTTGGTGCTGAAGCAACTTCAGTGAATTATCTTACCAAATGGTGGGATATCAGTACCAATGTGAACGTGTATAACTCAAAAATCAATACCAGCAATATTGCCAACAGTACTTCGCAGGATGCATTGTGGAGCTGGTTTGGTAAATTCAACAGCAACTTTAAACTGCCTGCAAGTTTTTCAATGCAGTTAACCACCACGTATCAATCGAAAACCAATTTGCCGGTAAACAACAACCCGGGCATGGGTGGCCCTCCAATGATGCAGAGCCAGAGTTCTTCTCAAGGTTATATTAATCCAAGCTGGGGAATGGATATAGCAGTAAAGAAGACTTTCCTGAAAAACAATGCAGCAGCGATCTCTGTTAATGTGAGTGATATATTCAGGACGAGGGTTAACAGTCAATATTCTTACAGCGAATATTTTACCCAGGATTATTACAGGTTAAGGGATCCGCAAATGTTCCGCATTAATCTTTCTTATCGCTTTGGCAAAATAGA
>CAXTPJ010000198.1:0-6130 GCA_964245855.1 uncultured Ferruginibacter sp.
TAAGGGTTTGTTTCAGAAACACCGCCGCTCCTTGATGGCCAGTGGTTTACCAACACATGCACCGTGTCGTTACCGGCTAAAATACCATGCACATAAGTAATGTTCCTGGTTGGCCTCGGTTGTCCCAATGTTTCCAACGGCACCCTGATCGGCCTTGAATCCAGCAACTTGAAATACTTCGGGTTGTATAAGAAAGCAGTGCTGATACCCCGCACATCCGGCGTTGGGAACCATACATATTTGTAATTGCGGCTTTTAATTTCGGGTTGCTCAATCAGGTCATTCAATACTCTATCGCTTTCTACTTCTGCAATGCCTACAATAGCAGCACCATCCGGCGTAACATCGGCCGCCATTTGCTGAAAAGTGGTAGCCATGTTGTGCAACTTTTGCCTGTACACTTCAAAGGTATAATGGTAGCTTCCATCGGGAGTAAAATCGTCATCCTGTTTAAGTGAATCATTGTCAGGATGAAAAAAGTTTTCTACGTTGTAAAAACCTACTACCAGCAATTTGTATTTTTTGCCCTGAGCGGGTGCCTGCTCCTGGGCACACAATGAAAAACCGATCCCAAAAACTAAGGCTATGACTGTAGCTATTCTGTTCATCTTATACATTTTAATCAACTGAAACTTTGTAAAAGTAAAAGAGAATGGGTACCCATTCTCTTTTACAAAATTATATTTAAGTGAAAATTACCTTGATGAACCCATTTTAGCTTCAATGCTCAGGGTGGCATGCGGTACTGCACGCAAACGGGCTTTGTCAATCAATTTACCGGTTACACGGCAAATGCCATACGTTTTATTTTCAATGCGCATCAATGCTTTTTCCAGGTGATCGATAAAAGTAATCTGGCGGCTCGCCATCTGGCTCAACTGTTCCCTTTCCATGCTTAAACTTCCATCTTCCATGGTCATATAACGGTTATCACCTTCGTCGCCACCCATTTCATCTTTACGGGTAATCAATCCCTGCAGGTAGGTCAGTTCTTTTTTAGCTGCTTCCAGTTTTCGCTGGATCAACTCACGGAACTCAACCAATTCGGCGTCGCTGTAACGTAAAGATGGAGCACCCGGGTCAATTTGAGCTTTATCCAATACTGATTTTGTAAAATCAGGCTGGTATTTACGGACTGTCTTGGTAGAAATTTTGGGAATTACCACAGGTTTTGGAGGCGGCACTTTAATATCTTTTGCCTTTACTTCTGCTGCCGGTTTTTCTTTCGCTGCTGCTACTGGTTTAGCTGCCGGTTTCTTTACCTCTTCTTTTTTTGACATGATTTTTTGTACTGGTTTTACTGCCGCCTTCACAATTACCTTCGCCTTCTCGGGGGCTTTTTTTACGGGCGCTGATTTTTTTACTGGTGCTTTTACAACCGGTTTAATAATTTTTTTAGGGGGCGCCGCTTTTTTCACTTCCGCTTTGGCAACTTTCTTTACAGGCTTTGGCGCCGGCTTGGCAGCTTTAACAGGCACTTTTGATGCCACTTTTTTGGGTGCCGCCTTTTTAGCAGGTGCAGCTTTCGCTACTTTTTTAGGAGAAGGTGCTGCCTTCACTGCTTTTTTTACAACGGGCTTGGCTGTTTTAACCGGTTTGGCCGGGGCTTTTTTAGTTGCCATACTACACTTCTGTTTTAAGGACGTTCACTTTTAAAATGGCATTATTCACGTCAATCTCAGTGCCGTTGGCTAAAACGGGCATAAAAGCAAGCGAATCTGCCAGAATTTCGGCGCAAATATAATCTTTATATCGAATTAATGACGGTTGCAGCTCAGCATTTTCCACTACTTCCACATTTATCCTGTCTGTAAGGGCAAAACCGCTTTCTTTCCTGATTGTCTGTACCTTATTTACAAATTCCCTGGCATCTCCCTCCTGTTTTAATTCGGGAGAAACCACTACATCCAATGCCACCGTTAAAGAACCCTTGGAAGCTACTTCATAACCAGGAATTTCATCTGTGCTTACTTCCATATCTTCCGCTGTTATGTAGATAGGTTCCTGGTGAGTTGATTGATAATCAGCATCCAGCAAGTATTCGCCTTCCATCACCTTGTCAATAGTGGCACTGTCGAATTTTACAATCAGGTCAGCAGCCCATTTCATTTTGGGCCCCAGCTTTTTACCAAGCGTTTTAAAATTGGCCTTTGCTTTTTTCTTAATAAAATCATTTTCAGCGCCCAACACATCCAATTCTTTTACATTGGTTTCTGCCTTAATAATATCCTCTACTTTTTTTAACCTGGCTGCCATATTGGTATCCATCGCCGGTATAAATACCCTTTGAAGTGGCTGGCGTACTTTTATATTAACTTTTTTACGCACTGATAAGATCAGGGAAGAAGCGTCCTGCGCCAGTTGCATCCTTTTCTCCAAATCGGTATCAATCACTGTCTCATCTGCCTTTGGAAAATCAATGTGGTGAACTGATTCCGTAGAAAAACGGTTCGTCATTTCGTTTAGGTTGGTAAATAACCAATCTGCAAAGAATGGTGCAATAGGTGCCATCAAACGGCATAAAGTTTCCAGGCACTCGTACAAAGTTTGATATGCACATATTTTATCATGTTCATATTCGCCCTTCCAAAAACGGCGTCGGCAAAGGCGTACGTACCAGTTGCTAAGCAAAGTATCGGTAAATTCTTCAATGGCACGGCCTGCCTGGGTAGGTTCGTACTCGTCCAAACTTTGCGTTACATTCTTTATTAATGAATTGATGGAAGACAAGATCCATTGGTCAATCTCCGGCCTTTCTTTTACCGGGATATATGTTTCCTTAAAAGCAAATCCATCAACATTGGCATATAAAGCGAAGAATTGGTAAGTATTATATAACGTTCCGAAGAATTTACGCTGCACTTCTTTGATACCTTCTACATCAAATTTCAAACTATCCCAAGGCGATGCATTGGTAATTAAATACCACCTGGTTGCATCTGCCCCAAAACTATTGATTGTTTCAAAAGGATCAACCACGTTGCCCAACCTTTTGCTCATCTTGTTACCGTTTTTGTCCAAAACGAGACCGTTGCTTACTACCGCCTTATAAGCAACGCTATCAAAAAGCAATACACCCAATGCATGCAATGTGTAGAACCAGCCTCTTGTCTGGTCAACACCCTCCGCAATAAAATCTGCCGGGAAGTTTTGCTTGAAAGTTTCTTTATTGCCGAAAGGAAAATGCCATTGGGCATAAGGCATGGCGCCGCTGTCGAACCACACGTCGATCAGGTCGGGTACCCTTTTCATTGGCTGGCCGGAGGCACTTACCAGGGTAATGTCATCCACGTAGGGTTTGTGCAAATCCAGGATGCCTTCATGCAGGTAATGTTTGTTGGTTTCGCCGCCCAATACTTCGGCTGCCTTACGTATTTCACTGTTCAGTTCTTCAATACTACCGATGCATTTTTCTTCTTCGCCATCAGCGGTTTTCCAGATAGGCAACGGCGTTCCCCAAAATCTTGATCGGCTCAGGTTCCAGTCCACCATATTCTCCAGCCAATTGCCAAAGCGGCCGGTACCGGTAGCAGCAGGTTTCCAGTTGATGGTTTTATTTAATTCAACCATCCTGTCTTTTACTGCGGTTGTTTTGATGAACCAGGCATCCAGCGGGTAATACAGGATCGGCTTATCTGTTCTCCAGCAATGCGGATAAGTATGTTCGTATTTCTCTTTCTTAAATAATTTGTCTTCTTCCTGCAGCTTCAACACAATGCGGTCATCTACACTCAGGTATTTTTTTAGCTCCTTTATTTTGCCGCTGGCTTCAAGGATTGTTTTCTGCTTTTCATATTCAACCTGCTTCTCTTCCTCTTTCAGATAATCCTCTTTCACATATTCATCTCCATACAGGAATATGTCATCCTGGATGCCGGAAAGAAACCTTCCTCTTTTATCAACCAATGTCAATATACCGAGGTTATTCTTTTTACCCACACGGTAATCATCTGCACCAAAAGCAGGAGCAGTATGAACAATACCGGTACCGTCTTCTGTGGTAACAAAATCGCCCAGGATAACTTTGAATGGTTGAGCACCCGGACTTGCTTCTTCAATTGCTGCAGCCGTATTGGATTCAAATGGAAGCAACTGTTCGTATTGCAAACCATCCATTTCATTTCCTTTGAACTCAGTGATGATCTTCCATGGAATAATTTTATCTGCTGCTGTATATGCCGCAAAATCAGCATTCTCCCCTTCAGCCTTAAAATATTTACCGACGAGATTTTTTGCCAATATCACATTCAAAGGAGTAAAAGTGTAAGGGTTGAAACTTTGCACCAGCACATAATCTATGTTTGGCCCAACGGTAAGACCAAGGTTGGAAGGCAAAGTCCATGGCGTAGTCGTCCAGGCCATTATGCCGATGCCATTGTCCTTCGTAATATCTTCAGACTGGTCAACCAATGCAGCCAGCAGTTTATTCAGCAAGGGCTGATTATCATTTGCGCCCTTCAATGCCAGTTTGAATATGACTGTTGCGCTGGTATCTTTAACATCCTTATACGTTCCCGGCTGGTTTAATTCATGGCTGCTTAAACCGGTGCCGGCGGCGGGCGAATAAGGCTGGATGCTTACACTTTCGTAGAGATAACCTTTTTTATACAATTCACTCAGGCACCACCATAAAGTTTCGATATAATCATTTTCAAATGTTACATACGGATTATTAAGATCAACCCAGTAGCCCATTTTCTTGGTGATGTCATCCCATTTGTCTTTGTAGCGCATCACCACTTCCCGGCATTTCTTATTATAATCCTCAACCGATATTTTTTTGCCGATGTCTTCTTTTGTAATGCCCAATTCCTTCTCTACACCCAATTCAATTGGCAAACCATGTGTATCCCAGCCACCTTTGCGTTTTACCTGGAAACCCTGCATGGTTTTGTAACGGCATACCAAATCTTTCAGCGTACGTGAAATTACATGGTGAATACCAGGCATACCATTGGCACTTGGCGGACCTTCATAAAAAACAAAAGGCGGGTACCCTTCTCTTAAGGTTACGCTTTTTTCAAATGCATTGGAAGACTGCCATTTGGCTAATATCTCTTCACTTATTTTAGGTAGGTTCAATTGCTGGTATTCTCTGTATTTGCCCGACATATTTTTAATTGCTATCTATCGATTATAAAATGTTCGCAAAGGTAATAAAATAGGGCTTTGCAGCAGTATAGAAAAATGCATTGAACGCAACCGGATCAAATAAACGGTTGTAGTTTTCCACATTTTTTTGTTTTGGCATAGAATTGGAAACTTGTTCTGCAACAACAATGAAATTGTTAATCAACATAAAGATCTTAAAAAGATGTTGAAGGTATTCACTGACAATGATTTTTAAGGTCAATAATGAGATTTAAATCCTGGTGATATACCAATAGGCTTAACCGCTAATTTATCGAATTTCAACCCTTAAAGCGTGGGTGGTTAAGCTTTAAAATTTTTGCTGGTTTAAGGTTTTATTAGGGTAAGACGGGGGTAATCTTACCTCCGTCATTTTTTGTGCTGGTGTTTTGTCCCGTTTTTAATACCCATATTCTTTATTGGCCTTGTGTTAATAATCTTTATGAAACTATTTGAATAACACGGAAGTAGCGTTTTTAAACAGAAGACTTTAGGGTGAACAACCCTGGTAAAATAAAAAAGCACCAACACAAACTGGTGCTTTTTTATTACAAATATTTCAATCTATAAAACCCGGTCAATCTGATCTTCCATTTTTAACAAGGCTAACCGCATTTCCTGTTCCATCAATGGGTTTTCTTCTCCTGAATTTTGTGTGGCAGACCAGATCATTACCATGGCAATGTAATCCTGCATATCCTTTCCGCCAAACTGCGTTTTAAATTCAACTATTTTATCATTCACCATCTTTACCGTACGGCGAATGGCTTCTTCATCTTTTGGGTGCGACTTTATTCTGTATGTCCTGTCTCCAATGATGATATTTACCGGTATAAGTTCTTCTTCTGCCATCTACTTATTCGCTTAACAATGCAATACATTTATCAATGTCTTTGATGTATTGATTGATATTTTTTTCAAATGATTTTTTATCGGCTTCTTCCATTTGGCTGGCTGCAGATTTCAATATGCCTACCTGTTGTTGTAACTGCTCAATGTT
>CAXTPJ010000199.1:0-6128 GCA_964245855.1 uncultured Ferruginibacter sp.
CCGGATAGTTCTGCCCGGTTGCCATTGGCCGTTGAAATAGAACTTACATAATTATTGGATTGGTTGTAGATTTTTGTAGCATCTTCATTCAAACTGGTGATGTGGATGTTTAACTGGTCATTTTTCTGAATGATGTGTTCGGCGTTGTCTTCATTGTTGGATAGTAAAACAGTCTCGTTAACATCTTTAAAATAAGGTATCGGTTTGTAGCAGGAAGTACCAACAAGGATAATAAAAAGAAGGGAAGCCAATACACTTCTGAACATAAGTTAATTTTTTGGGGTTAACTGCCTTATCCTAAACGAAAAAATCAGCAGATTCTTGCATTTGAATTTTTTAATTAATGAACCGGTACCGCCGTGCAAATAACATTCCTCTTTTTCACATAGCTATCTGAACGATAATACAGTACTGTAATTTTATCTGTACAAGGAATGATTTGGGGTAAAAGTAGCTTAATAAAGTTAATTATCCAATTTTTGGAAGCCTGCCAAAACAGGTAGTAACACTGAGATAATAGTATGATATAAAAAGATTTACAGGGCAACGGATCAATTATTTTTTCAAAATTTCCATCGCTTTTTTAACGGCTTCATCGCTGGTGTTCAGCAATTCGTACAAGCCTTGGTTGCGCCATATTTGCCGGGCGATAGATGCTTTGATGCGCCTGTTGATTTCGGTTTTTTCTTTACTGTTTACCAGGTTCGCTGTTATGGAATCCTTTGTTGCAAAACTGGTAAAGGCATCCCAGTCTTCATCAGATAAATTAAAGGATGCGGCAAAATCCAGCGGGGATTTGTAGTTTGTTAGTTGTGTCCTGTTTTTCAGATAGTAAGTGTAGGCAAAGTCGCCCAATGTACCTTTCATGTACAGTTTTGTAGTGGCAATGCCATAACTGGCTGTATCCAATGGCACGAAAACATCGGGTGTAATGGCGCCACCGCCAAATACAGTCCTGCCCGATTTGGTTTTGAACAATTTGGTAGTATCGTTTTTTAAAGAATCTTTGCTCAAAACCTCCCCATCATGAAAGCGGTGACTGATTTCTTCATAATAAGCTTTTTCGCCATTCACATAAGGCCGTTGAATGCTCCTGCCAATGGGAGTATAGTATCTCGCTACTGTTAAACGCAGGGCGCTTCCATTGCTAAGGTCGTATTGTTCCTGCACCAATCCTTTCCCAAAACTGCGCCTGCCCACTATGGTAGCCCGGTCCCAATCCTGAAGGGCGCCGATCAAAATTTCGCTTGCGCTGGCGGTGCCTTCATCGGCCAATACAACCAGGGTCCCTTTTTCAAACAGGCCCTCTCTTTTGCAACGGTATTCTTTTTTAGGGAAATGCTTACCTTCTGTATAAGTGATCAGTTTATCACCATCTAAAAATTCATCGGCCACTTCAGCAGCCTGGTCCAATACACCTCCGCCATTGCCCCTCAAATCAAGAATTAATTTTTGCAAACCCCTTCGTTTCAATGTATCCAGCGATACCATGAATTCCCGGTATGTTACCTGCGAAAATTTATTGAGCCGGATATAACCAATACCAGGTTCCATCATGTAAGACGCATCTACACTGCTTACCGGGATAATGCCCCTTTCTATTTTGATGATCTTTTTATCATTGCCCCTTAAAATACTTACCACAGCCTCGGAGCCGTTATTGCCACGCAGTAATTTACGGATGCGGTTGCCGGTAATTTTAACGCCTGCTATGGCGCTATCGTTTACTTTGAGCAATTTATCGCCGGTTTGTACACCTGCTTTAAAACTTGGCCCACCAGGAATTACATACATGATGTTAATAGTGTCGTCAATTACTGTAAACTCAACCCCGATACCGAAAAAATTGCCGGCAATATCTTCATTTACACCCTGTACTTCTTCGGCATTGATAAAAACAGAGTGGGGGTCCAGTTTACTTAATATAGCAGCAATGGCGGTATCTGCCAGTTGATCCAGCTTTACATCATCAACATATTTATCTTTCACCAGGTCCATCACTTCCTGTAAAGGCCTTGTTTTGTCAATTGCAAAAAAACTTTTCCCCGGCATCGCATCCCTCATCCTGTATCCCAGCATCATCCCTACAACCATCGTAAGGCTGAAAAGCAATGGCAGCCATACTTGTAGTTTCCTTTTTTTCACCATATTCTTTTCTTGTGGCCACGAAAATAAATGAATTATAAAGAACCATGAGTGATATGTTTTTAAATGGTTAATTATTAACGATAAATCTTTCGTTATCTGAAAATGTTTTCTAATTTAGAACGTTAATTACAAAAAGATAGTCATGACAATACAATTGATAGCAGACTGCGGCTCTACCAAATCAGAATGGTGCCTGTTGGTAGATGGAAAAAAGAAGAAAGCAATTACAACACAGGGCATTAGTCCTTATTTTTTGTCAGGAGAACAGATTGAGGTTTTGTTATATAACGAAGTGGTGCCTAAAATAAAAAATACATTGCCTACAGAATTATACTACTACGGAGCTGGTTGTGCAAGCGACACGAATGTAAAAATCGTTACGCAGGCGCTGAAGAAAGTATTCGGAAAGATCAAGATTACGGTACACCACGATCTGATGGGCGCTGCCAGGGCTTTGTGCGGCAACGAAAAAGGAGTAGCCTGCATTTTGGGAACCGGTTCTAACTCCTGCTATTATAACGGTAAGAATATTATGAAAAACAGTCCCGGACTTGGTTTTATACTGGGCGACGAAGGAAGTGGCGCTTACCTTGGCCGAAAGGTAGTGCAGCATTTTTTATACAATACGTTTGATCCGGATTTAATGGACCGGTTTAATGCAAAGTTTCCTACCAATGCAGCAGAAATACTGGAGGCGATTTATAAAGGCCCGTTGCCGAACCGTTACCTGGCCAACTTTACCGGTTTTTTGGTGGAAAACAGGGGTCATTTTATGATCGAGAACATTATTGAAGATGGCTTCAATGACTTTTTCTTCAATCACCTTTACAAGTACAAAGAAACCTGGACCATGCCGGTACACTTTATTGGCAGCGTGGCGTATGGGTTTAAAGATGTGCTGAAAAGTATGTGCCACAACTATGAACTGCAATTGGGCAAAGTGCTAAAACAGCCAATGGAAGGATTGATTAAGTTTCATGCCAACTGATAAAAACAAAATAAGCAGCCGCTTTAAAGCATTGTTTCCATCAATAAAATAATATTGTTTTTATTGATCAAGTTTATTAATTTACAACAGAAATAACAAAACTATACTTATATGAAATGTAAAATTTTACTATCCGCAACACTTCTTTCTACAACACTTTTTTCCACTGCACAAACAGCCAAAACTTACGCCATCACTGGTAAAAGCAACAATAATTTTTTGTGGGCTGATATCAAGCAGATTGATATTGCCACCGGCAAAGTTGTAAAAACGCTGTTTGAATCAGAAAAGTCAACTTTTAAAATGACCAACCTGGATAATTTAACCCAGGCCAAGGTTCAGGTGCCTAATCCAACCGCTTTTGGCGTTGCAGCCTGCGCTTTGGATGCAAGGCACAATAAATTGTATTTTGCGCCGATGCATTTTTCTGATATCCGTTTCCTAGATTTGGATAAAGAAGAAGCGAACTTTACCATTGTAAAAAACAATATCATTGCAACCCCGGCGGGCGCTGTTTACCAACCGGAAGAAAATCAGATTACCCGTATGGTGATTGCTGCTGACGGTTACGGTTATGCGCTAACCAATGATGCCAACCACCTGATCCGTTTCAGCACCGGTAAAAAACCTGTGGTGGAAGATTTGGGAAGTTTGATTGATGCTGAGAGCAACAAAGGCATTTCAATTCATAACAAGTGCACCAGTTGGGGTGGGGATATGCTGGCAGATGCTTTTGGCAAACTGGTAGTGATTTCTGCCAACCATAATATTTATACCATTGATGTAGTAAGCAAAGTAGCTACTTTTACCGGGACTATTACTGGCTTACCAGCTAACTATACCACCAATGGCGCTGTTGTAGATGCTGAGGGCAGCATGGTTGTTAGCAGCGCCAATGTTTTTGAAGGTTTATATAAAGTAAATTACAAAGACCTGAAAGCAGTTAAAGTTGCAGGAATTGACAAAACTTTCAATGCTTCTGATTTAGCTAATGCAAACGTGTTGCTGCAGAAAGAAGCAGATGCTGCTGCTAAATTTGATGTGTCTAAATCTGTATTGCCAGGTTTTGCATCAGGCAGCGACGCTAAAGTGTTTCCTAATCCTGCAACCGGCAACCAGTTCAACGTATTGTTTGATGCGCAGAAACCAGGCCGTTACACTATGATTTTTAGTGACCTTGCCGGCAGGGCAATCCAGTCGAAAGTGGTGAGCATTGGCAAAAGCAGCCAGGTAGAAAATGTTACTTTGGTGAACAGGCTGGCCAAAGGAACTTACTTGCTGAAAGTGTTGAACGAAAACAAAGAATTGGCTTTTTCTGAAAAAGTAGTTTTACAATAATATTAATATGGGTTGTAAGAAAAAAGCTCCACCTCCGGTGGGGCTTTTTCATTTCTGGTATTACCATTAGTAATTTTAGATCAGTACAAGCAATTCAGATAGGAAAATTAACGGGCTGATTTTTCGAACTTGAAAAGATTTTTCATTGGGTGAACACCCTTTCGGGGGTGACTCACCCTGCCCGGCTTTCAAGAAATATCACTGTAATTTTTAAACCGGCAAATTGGCAAGGAGAATTGCTGATCTAATTTGAGAAGGGTAATTTTTCTGGAAAAAATTACACGATCAATTCAAATGGTTAAATGCATCAACCAGTTTGCCGGCTAAATTTTTCACATCATCGTCAGTAAACATCGCATGAAGTTGTTTAGTCAAAGCTTCGCTGTATCCATAAAAAGAAACCTGTTGTTTTTTTAGTTCTATCACAATGCCAATAGGAGTATTGGGTTGGCCGTTCTTTCTTTTTTGAGCCATCATTTCTTCTTCGGTATCGATAGCTCCTTTCAAAACCTTTATTTTATCTTCCACAAAAACGTAAATGGTTTCTACGGCAATCCGTTCATCTGTTGAAAGGTTATTGGCCTTTTCAGGATAAGCCATAAAAACATCAAAAAGTATGTGCATGCGGAAAATGGTAATTTTTGTTACACATAAAATATATCAGTACCGGCAGGAGTGTTGCTGGAGCTTGGATTGCCGGTTTGGATAGTTTTGTTGACTGGTTTCAATTTTTTAGCATCCAGGTATTTTTTTAATAAAACAAAAGACAGGCACAATAAGATCAGTAAAGCTGCCACCGCTATGTATGTTTGAGGATTGTCTTTCCAGCGGCGTTTGTTTTTTCGCTTTTTGCTTTTGGCAATTTGCTTCTGCAGGTCATTGTTTAACTGAGTTACATAATCCTGGATGTTTTGTCTGGGTTGTACTTGCTGTAAGCCTTCAACGGCGTCGTTGATAAAAGGATCGTTGGCCATTTCTTTTTCAACCTCATGCAGTTCGGCATTTTGCAAATGATTGCTCAGATAATCCATCAGTTGCTGGTTATCGATGTCTTTATTGCTGTTGGCTAATATGTCTTTTAAATCATTGCTCATGTTGCCGGCGCTTCTCAAGCATTATTTTTAAATTTCTCTTTCCGTTTTGAATGTAGCTCTTTACCTGTAACAAAGAAAGCCCTGTTTGAACCGTGATATCCTGGTAACTTCTCTTTTCAAGGTAAAACAAAGTTAAGCATTGTTGCTGCTCGGTGTTCAACTGTGTCATGGCCCATTCCAGGTGGGTGAGGGTTTGCTCTTTCTGCAGTTGCTTGTTTTTATTATCAATATCATCAGGAGCCGCCGCAATTTGTTCATTGATTTCAACTGTCCTGTTTCCTTTGCCCCTCAGTTTCATGAGGCAATGGTTTTTGGCTATCATGTACACCCAGCTCTTAAAATATTCTACCTTGTATTTGTGCAATTCGGTGATGGCTTTTAAAAATACCTGCTGTACACCGTCCCTGGCCTCTTCTTCATTCTTTAAATATTTCATGCAAACACCGAAGAGCAGCATGGTGTAGCGTTGTAACAAAATGCCCAGCCATTCATTGTCTTTATCTGCATAGAAGTTTTGCAGCAGTTGGTTGTCGTCGGTATGTTTATACTTGTCTGTATTC
>CAXTPJ010000200.1:0-6105 GCA_964245855.1 uncultured Ferruginibacter sp.
GTTAGCTTACTAAAGCAACGTTACCGGTACATTTTTTTTATATTGCTTGGCGCTGCAGGCATGGTGATTTTCTATTTTACAGCAGCCATTCAGTTACAGGAAGTCGGCATTGCTTTCGGGTTAACCCTGCTTTACTCTGTGCCGCTCATGCCTTTTAAACAACTGGCATTTACAAAACAATTTGGCTTTATAAAAACCTTGCTGCTCGCCTTTACCTGGATGTTTGTGACCGCTTATTTACCGCTGTCGCAAAGCAACGCAGCTTTTACCACGCTGGGCATTTTATTAATAATCAAGCGGTTTTTATTCATGCTCATGCTCTGCATTTTATTCGATAACCGGGATGCTGCGGTTGACAGTATTTACGGGCTTCACAGCCTGGCCACCGACCTTTCACCTAAGCTTATGCGGTGGCTGATCATCAGCATTTTCATACTATTGTTTGTACTAAATTTTTTACTGGGTCAACAGGGCATTTCTATCAAACAACGCATCGCATTGCAATTGGGCAGCATTGCAACATTGATTGTATTTTACCTTTCTACCACAAAAAAAAGAGGTTACTTGTTTTACTATTTTTTAGTGGATGGATTGATGTTATTATCTGCCATATTGGTAACTCTCGCAAGTATTTAGTTATTTTGTAAAAATCAAATTTTTATATGGCAAAATCGAAAGACAAAAACACTCCGAAGGCGAAAGCGCCCAAAAGTGTTTTAACAGAAGCATCTTACACTTTCCTAAAAAACTATATCAACAACCCATCCCCTACCGGCTTTGAAAGCAGCGGCCAAAAAATGTGGCTGGAATATGTGAAACCCTTTGCCGATACCTTTTTCACCGATCCTTATGGAACAGCCGTAGCGGTTATCAACCCCGATGCACCATTTAAAGTAGTGATAGAAGCACATGCGGATGAGATCAGTTGGTTTGTGAATTATATCAATTCCGATGGATTGATTTATCTCAAACGAAATGGCGGCGTTGACCACCAGATTGCACCTTCCATGAGGGTATTAGTGCATGGAAAAAAAGGCCCGGTTAAGGCAGTGTTCGGCTGGCCGGCCATTCATACCAGGCTGAGCGCTGATAAAGAAACGCAACCTAAAGTTGACAACCTGTTTTTAGATTGCGGGGCATCCAATAAAAAAGAAGTGGAAGATCTGGGCATCCACATCGGCGCCGTGGTAACCTACGAAGATGGTTACGATGAACTGGCGTATGATTATTTAATTGGCCGTGCATTCGATAACCGTGTCGGTGGTTTCATGATTGCGGAGGTTGCCCGTTTGCTGCAGCTCAATAAAAAGAAATTGCCATTTGGTCTGTACATCGTCAATGCCGTACAGGAAGAGATCGGACTGCGTGGTGCAGAAATGATCGCCCGCCGCATCAAGCCGGATGTGGCCATCATCACGGATGTTACGCATGATACTACCACGCCAATGATCAGTAAAATTGTGCAGGGAGAAACCGCCTGTGGCAAAGGCCCCTCACTTACTTTTGGCCCTGCGGTACATAACAAATTGCTGGATGTGGTGCAGGATGTTGCAGCAAAAAACAACATCCCTGTTCAGTTACATACCGTAAGCAGAAGCACCGGAACCGATACCGATTCTTTTGCCTACGCCAACGACGGGTGCCCGTCTGTACTCATTTCTATCCCGTTGCGCTATATGCATACCACGGTAGAGATGCTGCATAAAAACGACGTAGAAAACACCATCCTGCTCATGTATGAAACCTTGCTCACACTAACGCCCAAGACTAACCTGAGTTATTTTAGTTAAGTGTGCTTCAACAAATAGTAAAGGCTGATCTTTATAGGTCAGCCTTTTTATTTTGTACGGCATGGGTATATTTTTTGTAAACCCTCGCCCGGCTTTTCGTTGCTACTCCGGCACAGGAGCTAAGCTTCTTCCACCTCCCCTTTGGGGAGGCCGGGTGGGGCCTCACCGGGGTATCCACTTCAATCCGGCGTAAAGGGGTGGCGTTGTCCTTTTAAAAAAAGGTTCCCGTATTTGTCATATTGACAAATTGTTTTATTTTAGGCAATCAAATTGTCCCGTCAATTTATTACGATGTTTTTCGCTGAGCTTGAGGGGGCTTGGTAGAAATGAAAAAAGCGACTTGTTTTTATGAATTATTGCTTTTATGGTAATCCGTAATGAATAAAATATTTATTTTAAGAAATTTGAAGAATGTTATATATCTTAGATTTAGCAAATCACAATAAGGATCATTCCGTAATGATTTCCACGAGCCTCGACGTACTTCGGGGCATTTTTATTTCCTGCAACTCAACCCACAATTTAGCCTAATGAAAAAAGTACTAGGTCTAGACATCGGAACAAATTCGATCGGATGGGCATTCATAGAAACGAATGCCTACGAAAACCCGGAGACACTGAATGGCAGGATAATCCAGCTTGGTAGCAGGATTATCCCAATGGATGCTGATGCAATGAATAAATTTGAATCAGGAATTCCAGCATCGAAAGCAGCAGGAAGAAGACAGGCAAGAAGTGCCAGGAGGTTAAACCAGCGTTACAAATTAAGAAGAACCCGGCTTATTGAAGCTTTGAAAATACTTGGCTGGATTCCTGTTGACTTCCCTGTAAATTTTAAAAAACTCGACAAGCACAACATCAACAAACACCTGCCTTTTTCTGATGAATTAAAAAAAGAAGCCTTTGATTTTTTTGGTATCGATTTCAAAAAAACAACTAAAGGAAAAGACTACGAAATTTCAGAAGACTGGCTGATATATTTTCTTAAAACAAAAGCACTGCATACACAGGTAAGTTTGCCTGAACTTGCAAGAATACTCTATCACTATAACCAGCGCAGGGGTTTTAAAAGCAGTAGGAAAGATGCAAAGATTGAGGATGATTGTGAGAAAGAAGTAAAGTGGCCGCTTTATGAAAAATGGGTTGAAATTATCAAGGTGCTATCCATTAAAGAAGTTGGTACGGGTGAAGGGAAAGACAAAGACTTTACATTTTATGAACTAACCTGCCAAACACCTGATTTATATTTTACTGCAATTAAGAAAAGAAAAAACCCACTCGATTGGCTTAACAAAAATATTGAGGTTGAAATAACAAAGAAAACTACGAAAGATCTTAAATCAACTTATACTATTGCAGAAGTAGACCCTACTGCATGGGAAAGCAGAAAAAGAGCCTTAGAAAAAGACATTGCGAAGGATGACCTAACCATTACAGAATATTATTTAAACAATATTAAAAAAGAATTACAAGAAGGCAATACTTACACGGTAAAACAGAGAATTGTTGATCGTTCCTTTTATCAAAAGGAATTTCAGCAAATATGGCAAACCCAAAGCAAATTTTATCAAAGAGAATTTAGCGATAAAAATAAACTAGCATTAATAGCAGATAGTTTTTACACTCACAACAAAGAAAAAAATAAAGAACTTAAAGCCAAAGACTTATTTCACCTGTTTTTCAATGACATTATATATTATCAACGTGGATTAAAATCTCAGAAAAGCTTATTGGCCAACTGCCAGTATGAAACAAAATCTTACAAAACAAAAACAGGCGAAGTAAAAACTGCAGGTGTTAAAGTTATATCGAAAAGCGCCCCCTGTTTCCAGGAATTCAGGATATGGCAAACCATCCACAATTTGAAGCTGATACAAAAAGAAGAAATCATCAATGATAAATTGCAAATTAATATTGATGTCACTAATGTTTATATAACCATTGAAATAAAAGAAAAGCTTTTTGAATTATTTGACGGTTCGGCTGAAATAACGCACGATAGCATTTTAAGGTTATTGGGATTTAAGAAAGACAAAGTAGAAAATGGTGAAAAAACGTTCAATTATCGACTTAACTATACTGACGAATTTTTTAAAGGAAATGAAACAAAGGCATTATTTAGAAAAGTATTTAAGAAACACAACTTTGTGGAGGAAGGTGAAAAATATATAAACAACAAAGACTTATTCAATCACCTGTGGCACATAGTTTACTCATTGCCGGAAGAAAAAGACATTGTAAACGCTTTAAGTAATAAAAAGTATTTTGATCTGCCTGAACCAGTTGTCAAACACATATCAAAACTTCCTGAATTTAAAAATCAATATGCTTCGTTATCTGCAAAAGCAATAAATAAATTGCTGCCGTTAATGCGTGCAGGCAGCTACTGGAATGAGAGAGACGTTAATGATCTTCTTCAGCACTCCGAAAAATATAAAGATTTAACTAAAGCCAGACTGAATCTTTCGCTGCCAATAATATTAAGAAACGAAATAGAAAAAAGAAATTTTCAGGATATCTACGATTTTATCGGATTGCCAACATTTTTGGCCGCCTATCTAATATATGGCCGGCATAGTGAGCGGGTCAACGAAGCGAAATATGAGCGTATCGATGACTTTAATATCAAACAAATTATTCCATACAATTCATTGCGCAATCCGGTAGTAGAAAAAATCATTAGAGAAACCCTGAACCTTATAAAAGATATATGGAAAAATGAAAACCTGGGAAGACCAGATTACATCCATGTGGAATTGGGTAGAGAAATGAAAAATAATAATGAGGACAGAAAAAAGATTAATGATGCTAATATAAAAAACAGGATAGAAAAAGAGAGGATAGCAAAACTGATCAGGGAATTACAATATCCAAACTTCAATGAAAACTCTTTATCAGATGTAGAGAAATTCAGGCTCTGGAAAGAGAATGGCGGAAAGCAAGGCGAGGAAGCGTTTGATTTACTTTTTAAAAAGAACAATGCAGAATTTGTAAAAGATGCAGACATAGAAAAGTACAGGCATTGGGCAGAACAAAATTATCGTTCCCCTTACACAAACAGGGTTATTAAACTTAGTGAACTCTTTACTGAAAAATACCAGGTAGATCATATTATTCCAAGAGCCAAGTTTTACGATGATTCATTTAGCAACAAGGTAGTTGTGGAGGCTGAAGTTAATGCGTTGAAAGACAACCGGCTTGCCATTCAGTTCATAGAAGATAGCCAGGGAAAACCAATTAACCTGAGTGATGGAGAAATCATTACTGTAATGTCTTTAAACGACTACAAAAAATTTACTGATGATGTATTTACCAGTAATAAGAAAAAACGACATCTGAAACTATATGAAGTGCCGGAAGGATTTATTGAAAGGCAAATGAATGACACCAAATATATTTCAAGAACAGTTGCACAATTTCTCCGCCCCATTGCAATTGGAAATCAAACTGACGAAGGTGTTGTTTATACATCCGGTAGCATTACATCCGATTTGAAAAACAAATGGGGTTTAAGTAAATTATGGAAGGAAATTCTGAAACCAAGATTTGAAAGATTGGAAGAAATTTTGGGAGAAAAACTAATTCTTCCAAATGAAACAAAAGAAGGAGATTACCACTTTGCAAAAGATTATAAAAGAATTGACCACCGGCATCACGCATTAGATGCTTTGGTTATTGCCTGCACCAGCAGAGCACACATAAAATATCTAAACAGTTTAAGTTCATTAAGTAATGATAAAAAAGATAAACATTACAATGATTGGACAAAGTGGAAATATATTTTAAATAAAAAGAAACAACTGGAAAATCAGAAGAATGGAATGACAGAATTCGGAATTCCATGGGAAAGATTTTATTTAGATGCCAAAGATGCGATTGAATCTATAATAGTTTCACATAAACCAACTTCGAAACTTATTGCAAAAGCGGTTAACAAGTATTATAAATGGGCAGAAATTGAAAAAGATAAGTGGGAAAAGAAAATACATTTCCAGGAAGTTCCAAAAGATGATGAAAAATATTGGGTGGCTGTAAAGCAATCATTATTTGGCCAACCATTAGGAAAAATACACTTAGCAGAATATAAAAAAGATGTAGATATCAAGGCTGCAATAAAAACTCAGATGCAATTTTTGAGCAGGCAAAACGCATTATGGAATACAGAAGATTGGCGCATTGCAATTTCAAATCTGAGAAAACAAGTGGATTTATTAATCAAACAATTTAATAAAGATGAAAAGGCTATTTTGAAATTTCTGTCCACCAATCCTTTAAGAGATATTCGGGGAAACGTAATTACAAAACTTGATTTGTT
>CAXTPJ010000201.1:0-6094 GCA_964245855.1 uncultured Ferruginibacter sp.
CTGTCAGTTGCCATGCTGAAAGATTTGTCACTTACCGATAATTTACTGTACTGCCCGGCAGGCAACACCCAGGTACAAACAGCCGCCAGTACGATAGCTATCATCAATATACTAATAGGGCCGGGTAGTGATTTCTTTTTAGACATGATGGTGGTTTCCTTTTTACTCTTACCTAACAAGATGTATTCAACTGATTATTGAAAAATGTAAGTTTTTAACCTATATTTCTCCCTCAATCCAAACTAAATATATTCCTATTATTCTTTCTAAAAAACTTATCCATCGTTATTCATTTGTTGCTGCATTCAGTCATACTTGTTTTTTAAAGAGGGGGGCATATAAGTGGTGAAGGATTAAAATTGCCTTTTTGTTAAGCTGCTGTAAAATACAGCACAGGAGTCACGCTGAATAAGTGATTTACAATGCGACGCAACCCTGTCGGAATGAAATTCGTTCAGGCGGGGATACTAATAGTATTACTGAAGCCGGTATCAAAGCAATTACAAATAACTCAGCCACCACTTTTCTTTGTGCAGTTGTTTATATTGATCGAACTTTTTGCAGATGGGATAAAGCAATAAGATAATGGCGATCCAGATAAGGTAAACCATTAAAAGATTTACACCATATCCTCTTAACGAAGGCATGAATGTTACCCAGTCGGCCAGCATCATTGTTTGCCAGCCGAAACCCGTCAACTGCGCCAGTAACAAAGCAACCATGTGAATAGCATACAAATGCAAAATGTAATAAAAGAACGGCACCCTTCCGAAAGTGCTGAAGAAGCTTACCAGCCTGCCTTTGAGGCCTTCTGTATTGGCAAGAAAGATAAGCGCCGGGCCAAGGGTGATGAGCAGGTAACTTAAAGACGGAGGGTATTTATTGACATTGAAAAAAGACATGGCCGATTGCCTGAAGTTGCCGAAATATATCCATGGCACCGGGTCGCCGTACACATTGATTGCACGGATGATTACAAACAAGAATACTGCAGCAATACCAATGCTATTCAATATCTTTCTTCGTTTGCGGCTGTCGAAAGCTGCATCATACAGCGGACCAAAACAATAACCAAGTGACATTACGGCAATCCATGGAATTACCGGGTAGTCGATATAAAGCCGTGAAATAGCTGAATATTTAAAAGTGGCGGGATCATGCAGCATCGACCAGATATAACTTCCTTTAAAATGAACAGCATCCAATAAATTGTGAGCGGCGATCAGCACAATACTAAAAGCGATGATGGCTTTTAAAGGCAGTTGAACCAATGCAGCAAGCACAATCATACTAGCGCCTAAACTCCAGATAACCAATAAGCCCTGGCTTCGAAAATGAACATCGAAATACCAGCCGAAATTTACAATGGTGAGTTCTATAAAAATAAACCAGAACCCACGTTTTAACAGAAAAACAGACAACTCGTTTTTGCTTTTTCTTTTGCCCACCATAAAAGCGGAAAGTCCGGCAAGCAGGCTAAAAGTTGGTGCACAGTAATTGGTGATATACCTCGTAAAAAAAATCGGTACCGTTGTTACTGCAGGATCAATGGGATCGAAATAAAATGCTGAAAAGTGCATATAGTCACGCACATGGTCCAGTGCCATGATCACCATTACAAGGCCCTTTAACAGGTCAATGGATTCAATGCGTGGTTTGGTTAAGGTTGTCATGATAAATATTTGCAACTAATTACAATTCTCTGCCGACAGGATATAACAAATATCGTTCGTCGTAAAACTTTGATTTGCTGTACAGCCACATCAGTATGGCATACTGGTCTTTGGCAAACTTTTCATCTGCTGCCATTTTTTCTTTCAGTTCTTTTTGCAAAGCAGGAGAATCGTCCAGCATTTTTTTTGCTGTGGGTTCTATTACATACATTTCCATGTATTCGTTACGTTGAAAGATGGACATAAAAAATCCCCAACTGAAATAAGAATCTTTAGATGATGGTTCCAGTAACAACATGGCCAGTTCGCCTAATGGCTGATCAGTTGACACATACACAGCACCTTTTGCAAACAGTTGTTTCTTTGTTTCGGATGTTGTGGTGCCGGTTACCTGCATGCGGCCTTCAAAGGGCTGTACAGCATGGTTATCGTCTTCAAAAACATGGTGGGTAATGCGGTACATTTCAACCGTAACTTCTTTTGGTTCTTTTAGTGTTGTCATGGTAATACCATGCAATTTCAACCGTTCTATCACCTCGTCGCAGGCAGCAGGTATCCAGTATCCCTTAGGCCTGGTAATAAAATCGATGGGTTGCGTTGACTTATAATCTGGTATGCGAATAGTTGCCGGCTTGCCCAGCCACTCAACATAATCTGCATTGGTTACAGCAGATTTAACCATCCTGGATTGTATGGCCAGCATATTTAGGGTATCCGGCGGCGTTACTGTACTGTCGCCATTTTGCAGCGTACCCATGGCTTCAAAAGAAGAAGCATTTTTCATCTGTGGCACTTTCCACGCCATGGGAACTTTTGCCGGCCTTGTTGCTTTATCAGAATCGGTAACTGCTTTTAGCGAAGCACCTTCTGTTGCCAATAATTGAAGTGTAGTTTCCAGCAATACATAAGTGCCTAAAACTCTTTGTTTATATGGCTTTAAGGAATGATTTTCTACCAATATACTGGCCAGGTGGCGCAGGTCGCTATAGCTGTCAGAAAACCTTGGCGAAAACCCGGCGATGATATTCCCCTGCGAAAAATCCTGTCCGTTCAATGCATTCAGCAATTCGCCAGGAATATGCCCATTTGCGATTAGCCCTTTATCTGCATAAGGCTTATAAGTCTTCGCAAGCCAGTTTTCAATGGCAGGTGAATAGCCCACTTGCCCTATGCCGCCAAACGTAATGTCGTATTGGTAGTCGGCGCCGTCGGTTACATGAATGTCCATGTAAAGCAATGGATCATATTGATTGATCACTTTTATGACTGCCCGAATCTCTTTTGTATCGACCTTAGCGTAATCCCGGTTGAGATTTAAATTTTGTGCATTGGTGCGCCAGCCCATGTTTTGCGGGCCACGCTGGTTGGGCCGGTTATAGGGCGAGGAGCGTTCATGCGCATCTACACTGAGGATGGGGATGAAAAGAAAATTGACTTTATCGAGTAATGATTTTTTGCCACCGAATGCAATGTCACGCAATAACATCATACCGGCATCTTTGCCATCTATTTCGCCGGAGTGTATGCCTGCCTGTACCAGTAACAAGGGTTTGCCGGATTGTTTTAATGCAGCAGCAATAATATTTTTTTCAGTTGAAGCGATGACCATGTTGATGTCACGGCCTTCAGGGCTTTTGCCTATGGAAACCAGGCTGATCAATGGAGAAGCGGCGTCCAGCTTTTTAAACCAGCGCATGGTTTCATCGTAAGTTGGTGTGGTTACAAAACCCGATTGTTCCGCCGGAGTGATCCATGGGTTGTTTGCGCTGGCGATAAGCATTTCACTTTTCCCTTTCCACTCTATCAATGGTGGCAATATGGATTGTGCAGTTATGCATGAAACGAATGTCAGTGAAATGGCGCTGATTAGAAAGCATGACTTTTTCATGTGTACTGTTTGTAGATTTTATTTGTCATGCCTACGGCATTTGACAAATTTTTATATTACCTGCTACCAATGTGTTAACCCTACGGGATATTGGAAACAGGATAATTTATAAAACCATTGTTCCAAAGTTGTTGATTTATCCTACTGATTGAATCAGTTACTAATGCCATAAAAATCAATAGTACAAGAGTGCGACGCCAATGCAGTTGAACAATGATCTGCTGCCGGCAAACAAAATCATTCACACAACTTTAGCTACCACATTACTTTTTTGCAAACGCTTCATCAAAAAATAAACTATGCCTACTGCTGTAATAAAAACAATGGCTGCAACAATCTCTTTACCAGTAAGGCTTGCCAGCAACCATATAATGGCGGCGATACCAATGAAAGGAATGGTAAGGCCACCTGGTATCCTAAAAGTTCTTTCCCCATTTTCCTGCGGCACATTTCTTAGTTTAATGGTTGCTAAAATTACTGCCAGGTAAATGAGCAATATAGCGGCGCTGGCTAATACAGCCAGTTGCCTGAAGCCCCCGGACACTGCCAGGATAAATATCAGTAACGCATACACGCTTATGGCCACAGACGGTGTGGCAAACTTTTGATGTATGTTGCCCAGTAATTTTGGGAACAACCCATCCTTGGCGCCGGCAAACAACAGGCGGGGCGTTGCCATTACATCGCCGCTGGTAATGCCAAAGCAGGAAATAACCGCAGCCACTACCAATAAGGTTGCGCCAATAGGACCAACAATTTTGCCTGCAACTGCCGCCAGCGGTGCATCTTTAAATGCAGCCACCTGGTTACCCAGCACACCCTGTGTTACGGTTTGAATGGATAAATAAATAAACAGCACCACGGCGCCGCCAATTAAAATACCCAGCGGAATAGTATGTTGCGGCTGTTTTATTTCGCCACAAATACCCAGCGATGTTTCAAAGCCGGCGAAAGCGTAAAATAATACCAGGGCTGTATCGGCAAATGTTTTTATGGTTGGCAATTGCTGCCATTGCAGGTTGGCCGCCTTAATATGACTGATGCCAAAAATGATGATGGCCAACAGCGGTAAAATTTTTATGATGGTGAGCAACTGAACAAAACGGGCGCCGTCTTTTGCGCCAATGATATTCACCAATACCATTATACCCAACAAAACCACAAACAACATTGCCCGAATAACCGGGTTGGTAAAAACAGGGAATAAAACCGACAGGGAATCAGCCAAAATATTCATGACTGCTGCGCTGCCCAAAATGCCCCAGCCAAAAGTGTACAGCCAGTTGGCAATAAAACCTGCCACCGGCCCAAAAGCCGCTTCTATGTAAGCATACGAGCCGCCACTGCTGGTAACTTTGCTGCCCACTTCTGCATAACAAAGCATGATGGCTGCCAACATGATACTGCAAAAAAGGTAACAGAAAATACTGAACGCACCCAACTGCAAACTGATCAACGCCGGCAGTGCAAAGATGCCGGAACCAACAGAATTGTTAACGATGGACATGGCAAATGCCGGTAGCCCCACCACCCGTTTTAATCCTTCATCAGTGTTTTTGTTGTGCATGGAGATATTAGTATGAAATATTAGTACAGAGAGATGTTAGTATTGAGATGTTAGTATCAAGATAGAAATGCATGATATAGCAGTATCGCCTACCCTAATTCAATCTTGCCATGCCTTCGATTGCTTTGTATGGTTTCCTGAAAAACTCATCTACCGTTTCATTGAAAAGCTTACTGTAAACCACCGGTGTTGAATGGCCCGAACCGGGCAGTATCCATAAATATGATTTAGGGATCGCTTCTGCTATCTGCAGCGTATGTTTTGGCAAGATCACATCATGGTCGCCGCCAATTACCAGCGTTGGACATTTGATGTCATGCAGTTGCTCCAGGGTGATGTTGGGTTCTTTGGTCATCATCTCCCACAACTTGTAAGTATTTTTTTCACCGGGTTTCTTATTTTTCTTTGCGAGTATTTTTACCTGGGCAGTCAACCAGCGGTACACTTGTGGTTCAACGGCTGTAGAATCCGGCCATAAATTAGCGCCGGTAACGGCCAGCTTTTTTACTTTTTCAGGATGCCGCATGGCCAGCAATAAACCGTTGATGCCACCATCGCTCCAGCCTATAACATAACAGGAATCAATATGTAATTCATCGAGTAAAGCATTAAGGTCTTCGGTCATCATCTCATAATTCAGCATATCACTGGTATCAAGCGATTTGCCCTGTGAGCGGCTGTCAGCAAGGATCACTTTATACTCCTTTGAAAAATAGGGAATTTGTTTACTAAAATTACTGATGCTGCCACCATTGCCATGAATGATGAGCAACGGCTTGCCTTCACCATAAATTTCATAGTACAGTTTAATACCGTTGATGCTGGCGTACTTGCCAACAGCAGCATTGTTGCCATAAGGAATGGTTGTTGATTGTGCAGTTACCGCCAACATAATTGCTGATGTAATGAACAGGAGGAAAAGTTTTTTAAAAATGTACATGCTATTGTTTTAAGATAGATCGGAAG
>CAXTPJ010000202.1:0-6086 GCA_964245855.1 uncultured Ferruginibacter sp.
TGGTCATTGTATTTTTAATTCTGTGCCTATGCCGGGTGCGCTGTTGATGGTTATTTTTCCATCATGCGCATCAATGATTTTCTTTACAAAGTTTAATCCCAATCCAAAGCCGGTTACATTGTGTATGTTTCCTGTGGGCACCCGGTAAAATTTTTTAAATAAAAAACGAATGTTTTTTTGTTCTATTCCAATGCCGTTGTCTTTAACAGATACGGTATAAAATTCATTTCCGCCATCCTGCAATTCAATAATAATGTGCGGTGTATTGATGCTGTATTTAATGGCATTTTCTACCAGGTTAATAATTACCAGTTGCAATTGTGCTTTGTCTGCATATATCACCGGCTCATTTTCATCCGGCATAAAATCAACTGCAGCGCCCCGGTTAATGATCAATGGTTCTATCTGGTCAAGCGCATTCTGTATTACATCATTCAACTGGCAAGCCTCTTTGCTGGTGATGAGCCGCTTGTTTTCTACTGCCGCTGTTTTCAATAACCGCTCTACCTGGTTTTGCAAATGCTCCGTTTGTTCTTTTACCACGTAGCCATACTTTTTTAACCTGTCAGGGTTATTGGTAATGCCGGGCTGTACCAGTACATCGCTTGCAATTTTCATTACCGCCAATGGTGTTTTAAACTCATGGGTAA
Source organism: uncultured Ferruginibacter sp. (assembly GCA_964245855.1). GTDB lineage: Bacteria > Bacteroidota > Bacteroidia > Chitinophagales > Chitinophagaceae > Ferruginibacter. Next base: position 651 of record CAXTPJ010000202.1, read on the forward strand.
AGTTATTTACGAAATCTTTTTGCAGTTCGTTTAAAAATTTTTGGCGATAGAGATATAGCAGGCTTACAGAAAGGCCAATTAAAACCAGCAATAGCAAAACAGCCGTTAATATCCAGAACAGCATTTCCTGGATAATGTACTTGCCCCGGTGGGGGAAATACAGCATAAGGTAGTTATATTTTTCTTTAATAGCAGATTTTCCAATACTGCCTGTCTGCGGAAAACTGGAAGCAGCGGTAGGAAGATAGTATTGATAGGCAAAAGCCTGTTGCCGGCTATCATATGCCGCTACATAGCAATCGGTCCATACATCAAAATCTTCAAACTCATGGCCGAGGTAAAACTGGAGGGTATCTCTTTGAGGTATAGAGTCGATCTTTACCATGTAGGTGTTTACATCTTTTACCTCAACAATTTGTTTAATGTGCTGACGGGGGTCGCTGGTAAGATCGATGTCGCTCAACAAGCCACGGATGGTTTTTAAAACGCTGTAGTTGAATTGCTGTTCTTCTAAATTATACACTCTTCGCAGCCAGTACAATTGCGCCAATAGTATCAATGCAATTATAATGCTGCAACCAAGCATGATCCATCGTAAAGTAGCTGACCGCATAGCAGGCAAAGTTCTTATTTAACAATTATATCCAAATCACAAGATGGTTAACCCGTTGTTAAGTTAGTAATAGTTTAGTTTGCAGCATCCATAATTAGTAACAGCACCAGTTGTTTAGCATGTTTATAATGTAGTAACCTTATATACAAATATCAATTAAATCACTAACAAGCCGTAAATTGTAATGGTACACGATGCTGGCTTAGTAAGTTGGTTATCTTTATAATAAGAGATGAAACAGGAAACCCAAATCTTTCAAACTGCAAGCGCCAGGCGCTGGAGAAGTTTTCAATGGTCGTTCAGGATATTGCTGATGATCGCTTTGTTTTTAATTGTGGTACTGGTAATTGCGGTGGTTAGTGGCAGCAGTCCCTCAACACCCAACCTGGAAGCAAAATCAAAAGTATATGAAGATAAATTAGATCCCGGCAAGCCGCTCACTTTTTCGCAGGCATCCAACAAAAAATACAAGGGATTTAAAATTTTCCTGGATAGAAAAACAAAAGAAGATTCTGTCAACAATTTAAAAAAGCAAACCAAACAGGTTAGTAATATACCCAACATCCGGGCAGCATTTTATGCACCGTGGACAAGATTAACTTCGCTGCCAGATCTTGAAAAATATGGCAACAACCTGAATGTAATTTTTCCTGAATGGTTTTTTATAGATACCAGTACACACAAACTGCAAACAAGGATTGACAGTGCCGGCCTTGCGCTGATGCGGAGTAAGAAGCTGCGGATAATGCCGATCCTGAACAATTTTAATTCTACCAAAAAAGATAAAACCGGAAACCTGAAACCGGATTTTGATGCTTCGTTGCTGCATGCATTGCTGAACGATGAGGCCATGCGAAAAGCTTTTATCACCCAGGTAGCAGATACGCTTGGTTTTTATCACCTGGATGGTATCAATGTAGATTTTGAAGAACTGGATGAGCCAACCAATGCACCGCTCACCAATTTTCAAAAAGAATTGTATGAAACATTGCATGCCCGAAACATGGTTGTTACAATGGATGTGGCAGTAGATAATAATGATTACGATTATAAAGCGCTGTCTGAATACAACGATTACATTGTGTTGATGGCGTATGACCAGTTCAATGGATCAACCAACCCCGGGCCGGTTAGCGGACAAAAATGGATAGAAGAAAAAGTAGATAATGCAGCAAAAAAAATTGAGCCGGAAAAGATCATTTTAGGCATTGCAGGTTACGGCTATGATTGGGCAACAGATGAAGAAGGACATACTGTTGTAAAGCCTATCAATTACAATGATGCCATCAACATTGCCAAGATAAAAAATGCAAAGATTGATTTTGATAATGACAGCTATAACCTGCATTTCGATTACATAGATGAAGAAAAGGTAGATGATGGCAATACAGAAAAAGTGAAACATGAGGTTTGGTGTACCGATGCTGCCACCACTTTTAATGTGCTTCGGTTTAGTGATGAATATGCCATGGCAGGAACTGCCTTATGGCGCCTGGGCAGTGAAGATGCCAGGATGTGGAGTTTTTATGCAAGGGATTTAAGCACTGCTTCTTTAATCAAACAGCCATTCGATTTTAATTCGCTCAGCACCATTCCGATCATTCCTGATAATGTGGCATACGATGGTGAAGGAGAAGTGCTGAACATTATTGCATCGCCGCAGGCAGGTAAAATAAAAATTACACCAGACAGTAATGAGTTGCTGATTGCTGAACAGGATTATGAACACTTGCCATCAGGCTACATCATTCAGCGTTTTGCGGAGGATACTTCTGTCCCCGGTCCCGGCCATAAACTTATTTTAACTTTTGATGATGGCCCGGATGCAGAGTGGACACCACAGATTTTAGATATACTGGAAAGAGAAAAAGTACCGGCTACTTTTTTTGTCGTTGGCCTGCAGGCAGAAAAAAATATACCCCTGTTACAGCGCATCAATAAGTTGGGTTTTGAAATTGGCAACCACACGTTTACCCACGGCAACATTGCGAAAATGAGCAACCAACGGGCATCTATTGAAATGAAACTGACCAGGTTGCTGATTGAAAGTGTAACGGGGCGCTCAACCATCTTATTCAGGGCACCATACAATGCGGATTCTGAACCGCACACTTACGAAGAGTTGGAACCGATTGAACGAAGCCGGGCAGAGAATTATCTTACTATTGGAGAAAGCATTGATCCAAATGACTGGCAGGTTGGCGTACAGGCAGATTCTATTGTGGCAAGAACAATTTACCAGGTAGAAACCCGTGGTGCCAGCATTATTTTATTGCATGATGCCGGGGGGATCACCCGCCAGGCAACAGTTGATGCGCTTCCACGCATTATTGATTATTTTAAAAAGAGAGGATACAAGTTTACCACGGTGGCCGATTTAATGGGCAAGACAAAAAACGATGTGATGCCCACATTACCACCATCGAAAGATAGCTGGCTAAGCAAAGTAAATTTCTTTTTTGCCGAAGCCACTTACTGGGGAAGCCATTTTGTATTCGCCCTGTTCATTGTGGGCATAGGTTTGTCTGTTGGCCGCATTGCATTGATGGCGATACTGGCCTGGTTACAAAAAAGAAAAGAAGCAAAACAAATAGCGCCAGTGCCTTTAGCAGCAACCGTAAAACCATTGGTGAGCATCATTGTGCCGGCTTACAATGAAGAGATCAATGCAACAAGAACAGTAGAGAGTTTGTTACAGCAGGATTATCCCAACCTGCAGGTAATTTTTGTAGATGATGGCAGCAAGGATACCACTTACGAAACAGTAAGAAAAGCATTTGAACAGGTGCCTAACGTTTTTGTGTACACGAAACCAAACGGAGGTAAAGCATCGGCTTTAAATGTAGGGATAGAAAAAGCCAACAGCAAATACGTGGTTTGTATAGATGCCGATACGCAGTTAAAAGCAGATGCAGTATCTCAACTGATGCTGAAATTCATTGTGCCGGAGGGCGCCAATGAAGTGGGGGCAGTAGCAGGAAATGTAAAGGTGGGCAACGAAATAAACATGATCACCCGCTGGCAAAGCATTGAATACATCACCTCGCAAAACTTTGACCGGCGGGCTTTTGACCTGTTGAATTGTATAACCGTTGTGCCGGGTGCCATCGGTGCATTTAGAAAAGAGGCCATCATTGAAGCAGGTGGTTTTACAACCGATACACTGGCAGAAGATTGCGACCTTACCATGCGCCTGCACCGCATTGGCTACGATGTACGCAATTGCAACGACGCCATTTCTTATACTGAAGCGCCGGAAACAATGAAGCAGTTTTTAAAGCAGCGTTTCCGCTGGAGCTTTGGCGTAATGCAATGTTTCTGGAAACACCGGGATGCCGTTTTTAATCCGAAGTTTAAAAATTTTGGTATGGTGGCCATGCCCAATATTTTGATTTTTCAAATGATACTGCCTTTTTTGGCGCCGCTGGCTGATCTGCTGCTGGTACTGAGTTTGATCGCTGCTGGCTTCGGAATTATCCCGGCCGATGCAGGCAATATCATCTTGTTTTATTTAATTTTTACACTGGTAGATGTGTCGGGTGCAGCACTGGCTTTTGCCTTTGAAAAAGCAGATTACAAAAAACTGATCTGGATGCTGCCGCAGCGCTTAGTGTACCGCCAGTTGATGTATTATATCCTCATCAAATCTTTCAACAAAGCCATTAAAGGCGAATTGCAGGGTTGGGGTGCCTTAAAAAGAACAGGCAACGTAAAGCAGTTAAACACTGCCTGACATTGCCTGTTATAAAACAATTTTCTTAAAAGGGTTGCTTATTACAGCAGCCCTTTTTCCATTAAGTATTCTGCTATCTGCACGGCGTTGGTAGCGGCGCCTTTGCGCAGGTTGTCGCTTACAATCCAGCAATTCAAGGTGTTCGGTTGGGTTTCGTCACGCCTGATGCGGCCTACAAAGGTTTCATCTTTTTCATGTGCGGTTAACGGCATCGGGTACACGAAATTGGCCACATCATCCTGCACAATTACGCCGGGCGCTTTGCTCAAAATTTCCCTTACTTCAGCCAGGTCAAAATCATTTTCAAATTCAATGTTTACGCTTTCGCTGTGGCCGCCCATTACCGGGATGCGAACGGTTGTTGCCGTTACTTTGATCGAATCATCGCCAATGATCTTTTTGGTTTCATTGGTCATTTTCATTTCTTCTTTGGTATAACCATTTTCCAAAAACGAATCAATGTGCGGTATTGCATTCAGGTCAATCTGGTATTTGTACGCCATCTCTCCCTGCACGCCATTTCTTTCATTCATCAGTTGATCTACCGCTTTTACACCGGTGCCGGTTACACTTTGATAAGTACTTACCACCACTCTTTTAATTTTATATTTTTCATGCAACGGTTTTAGTACTACCACCATTTGTATGGTAGAACAATTCGGGTTGGCGATGATCTTATCGTCTTTGGTCAACACATCCGCATTTACTTCAGGCACCACCAATTTTTTTGTAGGGTCCATGCGCCAGGCGCTTGAATTGTCAATCACCGTAATACCCGCTTCAGCAAACTTGGGAGCCAGTTCCAGCGAAGTTCCGCCACCTGCTGAAAATATGGCCACCTGCGGCTTTGCGGCGATAGCAGCTTCCCATCCTACAATCGTATATTTTGCTCCCTTAAAATCAACCTGCTTACCAATGGATCTTTCTGATGCTACCGGCACCAGTTCAGTTACCGGGAAATTCCTTTCGGCTAATACCTGCAACATTTTGCTGCCCACCAGGCCTGTTGCACCCACGACTGCTACTTTCATTTTGTGTTGTTGTTTTTGTATGGTTTAAAATAAATTTTATTAAATCAGCAGTATCAATT
>CAXTPJ010000203.1:0-6081 GCA_964245855.1 uncultured Ferruginibacter sp.
GTTGTCACTTTGTCCTGCCGGTAAATAACCGGAGCCACTCACACTTGTTATCCTTGAATCATTTTTTAACTGCTGGTAAAATGCTTCCTGGTTTTTACCCAATGCCCATACGCCGGGTATAACCAGCACCTGTTCTTTGTTGTAGCCAACATCTTTGTTGCGCAGGTAGTTCAATTGTTTAAAAACAATGGAGGTGCCGGTGATAAGTATGATGGAAATAAAAAATTGAAACACCACCAATCCTTTGCGCAAGCCAACACTGCTTTTGCCGGCCACGAACTTGCCCTTTAATACCGCTACCGGTTTAAAAGACGATAAATAAAAAGCCGGGTAACTGCCGGCGAGTATGCCGGTGAATACAATGAAAATGATCAATCCCGGAATAAGTAAAGGATGATCAGCCAGGTGGAAACTGAGTGTTTGCCCTGATATGTTATTGAATAACGGAAGGGCAAGTAAAATAAAAATGATGGCCAACAGCAGGGCAATGCCCGCAATGATAACCGATTCTAATAAAAACTGTTTCACCAATTCCTTTTTCAATGAACCCAATACTTTGCGGATACCCACCTCACGGGAACGCTTAGCCGCACCTGCGGTGGACAGGTTCATGAAATTGATACAGGCAATGATGAGCATGAAAACAGCAATGGCGCCAAAGATGTACACATTGCGTACGTCGCCGGCTGGTTTCATTTCATTTGGAAAATCAGGATCCAGGTGAATTGCGGTAATTGGCTTTAAATGAAAACTCAGGTCATTCCCCTTCTTTCTGAAATCTGCAAGGCTGGTGTGCATTGCTTCCAGCATTTGCGGTCCCATGTATTTATCGATCACCTGCGGCAGTTTGGCTTCGAGTTGTTTGTAATCATACTTCTTTTCCAGCAAGACGTAGGTATGAAAATTAGAACTCATCCAGTCTGCAGCCTTTGCTTCGGGCAAACTTGCCATGGAAGCAAAAAGATCAAAATGAAAGTGGGTATTCTCCGGCACTTTTTCAATGATGCCGGTTACTTTATAAGCAGCCTGGTTATCTTCTTTAAAACTGATTACTTTGCCAATCGGGTCTTCTTCACCAAAATATTTATGGGCAATGTCTTTGGTAATTACAACGGTATTTGGCTCCAGCAAAGCCGTGGCTGCATTGCCTTTTATTAAAGGCAACGTAAAGAGTTGAAAAAAGTTGGAGTCAACAAATGCAAAGGCATCTTCTTTAAACAATTTGCCGCCGCTTACCAGTTTTGGATTACCATAGTTGCGCAGGCGGGTAGCCGCTTCCACTTCCGGATAATCTGTTTTGAGGGTTTGAGCCACCGGTGGCATAACAGAACCTTCATTCATCTTTTCACCCTGGATATTTCCCTGGAAATACACTGCAAACAACCGGTTGGCATTGTTATTATACCTGTCGTAACTTAACTCATTGCTCACAAACATCATGATGATGAGACAGGTAGCAATGCCGATGGCAAGTCCAACAATATTGATCGTGGAAAAACCTTTGTTTTTCAACAGGTTCCGGAAAGCGATCTTGAAATAATTTTTAATCATGGCTATGCTTTTATTCTGAACGTAATACTTTCGCAGGCTTTGTCCACGCCGCTTTGGCGGAATGGTAGCCTGCAGTTATAATGGCAGTTAATACAATCAGCAAAGCTGATATAATGAACGGCACTACGGATAATCCATCATTGTATGGAAACACCTTCAACCAGCTATTCATAAAATACCAGGCCACCGGGAAGGCAATGGCAGCAGCAATCAGCGCCAGCCACAAATAATTTTGTGTGATCATTTTAATAACGGTAACTGTACTGGCGCCCAGTATCTTCCTGATGCTGATTTCCTTCTGCCGCTGTTGCGTAGTAAACGCTGTAAGGCCTAATAATCCTAAGCAGGTAATGATGATCGTTAGTACAGAAAACGCAGCGAAGATCTTTCCCCGTTTTTGATCGGCGCCATACTGCGAATTAAAATCTTCATCCAAAAATTTATATTCAAATGGCAACTGCGGGAAATATTTTTTCCAACTGGCTTCTACTTTTGCAATGGACGATTTTAAATCCCCTTTATTCATTTTCAATTGTATCACATTGGAGTTGGGGCCATAAAATACCAGCAACGGCGCAATGGGATTATACAGTGATTTCTGGTTGAAGTTTTTTATTACACCGACTACTTCCAGGTAATTGGCAGAAGTATCACCGGGAAATTTGATCCTTTTTCCAATCGGTTCTTTCCAGTTGAATTGCTTTACAGTGGCTTCGTTCACCAATATGCTGTGGAGCGTATCGGAAGCACCGGAAAAGTTGCGGCCCTTTACTACCGGAATGTTCAATGCGGTTAAATAATTTTCATCGGCGCTGTAACATTCAATCGCCTTATCAATATAACCTGTGTTGCCTTCCACATGAAAAAGGTTCAGGTCAATACTCGGGCTTCCCGGATATGATGTCCCTGTGCCAACCGCTCCTACACCGGGCAGGCCACGGAATTCATTGTTCATAGCAAATATTTTGCTGCGTTCATCTTCACCGGTATTAATGGTTACCATCATTACCTGGTCTTTGTTAAACCCAAGGTCTTTCTTTTGCAAATAAGACAACTGAGCATACACCACCCAGGTGCAGATCAGCATGATCATAGAGATAGAAAACTGTAGCACCACCAGCGTACGGCGCAGGTTAACATTGCCGGATGCTTTGGATAAACCGCCTTTTAAAATACTCACCGGCCTGAAGCTAGACAAATAAAAGGCAGGGTAACTGCCACCCAACAAACCGGTAAATAATATGATACCAAGCAGTAAAAAAATATTGAATGGCTGCAACAATGTGTGCATGGTAAACGACTTACCGGAGATAGAATTGAAAACATGCAGCAACACAATAACGAGTAGCACACTTAATAACACCGCTGTAAAAGCAGTGAGCAACGACTCACTTAAAAACTGCAGCACCAGTTGTTTCTTTGAAGAACCCGTCACTTTGCGGATGCCTATTTCTTTTGCCCTTCTTGCAGACCTTGCCGTGGTTAGGTTCATATAATTGATGCAGGCAATTACCAGCATAAAAAAAGCAACGGCAGAAAATATCCAGATATACGACATGCTGCCCACTTCACCAGGTTCTCTTTCCAAATCAGAATGCAGGTGAATATCAGCAATGGGTTGCACACCATACCGCATGCTGATGTTGAATTGAGCAAACATTGCTTTCATGTATTTATCATACATGGGTTGCAATTTCTTTTCAAATGCCAGCATATTGATGCCTGGCTTCAGCAGCACATAAGTAAAATTATTGAAGCCACCCCAGTTGCCGGGATCATTCTGCGGGCCTTTTAAAATAGAAGCCGAAGAAATCAGCATGTCAAAAACAAGGTGCGAATTTTTTGGCACATCTTCTATTACGCCGGTAACTTTATACAGGTCGTACACCGTCTTCATCGTTTGTCCTAATGCCGGCGCATTGCCAAAATATTTCTTCGCCAATGTTTTAGAGATCACGATGCTGTTGGGTTCTGTCAAAGCTCTTGCAGCGCTGCCTTCTGCAAATGGATAACTAAAAACATTGAATACCGTACTATCAGCATAAAAGACTTTTGTTTCGTAAAAACTGTTTTCACCACTTTTAAACAAGGTCCGTTCCCGGTAAAAAAAACGGGTAGTTTCCTCCACTTCGGGATAATCTTTTTTTAGGGTAGCCGCCAACGGTAGTTGTGTGAGTGTCCAGTTGGTTTTTTTATCCGGCTCCTGTATATACGTGTTGATCCTTACAATACGGTCGGCCTTTTCATGGTAGCGGTCATAGCTCAGTTCATCTTTCACATAAAAAATCAGGAACAGGCTAAAGGTAATACCAATGGTAAGCCCCAGGATATTCAAGAGGCTATACCACTTATCTTTTCTAAAATTCCGGACAGCGATCAACAACAGGTTCTTTATCATGGCAATGGTTTTATTTTTGTTACCGGCATTAGTTCTTTATTCAACTGCATCGGCGTCGCACTCTTGTACTATACTACTTTAATTAACAGGCTCACCTCTTACTCTCAACTGATGTACAATAAACGTCACTGCAGATCTTTGCCCAAAATTTTATATCCAACATTATCATCAACTATTTTGATCAACATTTGTGTTACAATCAGCAATCTTTTATGCCCGGCTTACTCTTGCTTTAAGCCTCCCTACCGGGAAGGTTGGTGGGGCCGCCCTACTCCGTCCGCAAACTCTTCACCGGGCTGGCCACTGCTGCTTTAATAACCTGCACCGAAACAGATAAAAATGCAATGCAGACAGAAATGCTGCCGGCCAGTAAAAACACCCACCAGCCAATATTCGTACGATAAGCAAAGTCTTGCAACCAACTGCTCATGGCCCACCAGGTAACAGGAATGGCCACTATGAAAGCGATCAATACCAATCCTACAAACTGCTTTGATAACATGCACAACACCTGTTGTGCGGATGCCCCTAATACTTTGCGGATACCTATTTCTTTGGTGCGTTGCTCTGCGGTAAAAGCACTTAAACCAAACAGGCCAAGAGCAGCTATTACAATGGCGATCAATGCAAAGGCGGTAAAGATTTTCCCTGTTCTTATTTCAGCAGCATATAAGGCTGCAAAATTTTCATCCAGGAAAGAATAATTAAAAGCAGTGCCGGGTTGAAAAGCATCCCATTGTTTTTTGGTCTCAGCTAAAAATGTGGTTATAGCTGCGGCCTTCATCTTTACTAGAATGGCGCCACTGTTATTGCCCAGCATCATCATGAGCGGGGCGATCTTTTGTTTGGCAGAGGTATAATTAAAATCCTTTACCACACCGGCAACCATAAACTCTTTTTGGCCCGACCGTACAATGGTTTTGCCAGGCGCTGCTGCTACCGTCCACCCAAACTCACGGGCTGCGGTTTCGTTGATCATTACTGCTGCAGAATCTGAGGGGAAATCTTTCGACAGGCTTCTGCCCGCTGCCATCTGCATACCCAGTGTTTTGATATAATCATAATCCACATGAAAAATGCTGATGTGTATCTCAGAGTGAGTTTTATCTTCATTATTTTGTTTGGCATAAACCTGTGTTCCATCCATATTGCCGCCGCCGGGTATAAACCGGGAAACTGTTGCATTCACTACACGGCTATCTTTCAACAGGCTTTGCCTGAAAGCTTCTTCATTGTTGCCCAACGTATAAGTATCCTCTATCTGTAATACTTCTTCCTTTTCATAACCCAGCTTTTTATTTTGCATAAAATTCAACTGCTGGTATACTACAATCGTCGCAATGATCAACGCAGTAGAAACGGCAAACTGAAAAACCACCAAACTACTGCGGAGCCGGTGTTTGCTGTTTATGGCAGGTGATGCATTCCCTTTCAACACATAAATAGTTTTAAAAGAAGAAAGGAAAAAAGCAGGATAAACCCCGGCAAGTAAACCCACGATCATCATAATGCCCAAGGAAGACAAGACAGTACCATAAGAAAGAAAATAGGTAAAGCGGATATGCTTTCCTGATAGTTGATTAAAATAAGGCAATAAACTAAATACCAGCAGGTAGGCAAACAGCAATGCAAAAAAAGTAAGTAGTAAAGACTCCGCTAAAAACTGGAACACCAGTTGGCCTTTTAAAGAACCGGCTACTTTTCTTATACCCACTTCCTTCGCTCTTTTAGATGCACCGGCAGTGGAGAGATTGGTAAAATTTACACAGGCCAACAATAAAATGAACACTGCCAATGCACCAAAAATATACACGTATTGTATATCGCCGTTTGGCTCAATTTCATACCTGGTATGCGATGCCAGGTGAATGTCTTTCAACGGCATCAGTGAAAATTTGAAGGAGCTCATAGAACGTTGTGCTTCTGCCAACGAAATACCCATGTCGTGCTGTACTTCCGGCACTACGTATTTTGAAACCAGTTCAGGAAATTTTGCTTCCAGTTGCTTTACATCCGTATTGGCATTCAGCAGGAGGTAGGTAGCAAAATTAATATTGCTCCAGGTTTGGCGCTGTGTACCGGGAAAGGTTACCATGCTGATGAATCCATCGAAATGAAAATGAGTGTTATCC
>CAXTPJ010000204.1:0-6042 GCA_964245855.1 uncultured Ferruginibacter sp.
AGTGAATAATCTTTTTACCAGCACAGTTGCTTCGCAATGTGTACAGGCAGGCTTTGAGGCTAACCTTTTAGTAGAAAGCAATGTTTTTGAAAACACCCGCATACCAATCGACCTGATGGCCAATAATTTTACGGCTATTACTTCCATCAACAACATCGTTACCAACACTACCGGCAACAGTTCCGGTGTAGGTACCGCATTTACGCCACCTTACAATTTAACCATAACACCAGCACAAAATGTAAAAGCAGTGGTGAGTAATCCAAATTGCGGCGCTGGTGCAACCATGCGGTCTCCCGGCAACTGCGGTTGTGGTGTTTACTCATTAACCACTGCTGTTGTTCCAGCTAATACCGGCAGCATTGTGTTATCACCGGTTGCAGCTTTGTATGCGCCAGACAGTGTAGTAACGGTAACGGCTACTCCCAATAGTGGATATGAATTTACAGGATGGGGCGGTGATGCTGCCGGTACCAACAGTACAACTACCGTGACCATGTCGGCAGACAAAAATATCATAGCAAATTTTCAGCAGATACAATCACCGGCACTTAGCGCTGATGCCGTACAACCAACCTATGCAGGCACCAATAAACCTTATCTTTCTATAGTTTCGGGCAGTGGCAAAACATCTTATGTAAGTGGCGTTATCAATGACCCTACTGATCCCGCTGCCAGTGAAGGTATTTTTTTTTCTGTATCAAGCACCAGTGCTGCGTTGCAGGTTACGAGCAGTAATCCGTCTGTGGTACCGGCAGCCAATATTTACATTACTCCCGGCAACGGAAAATTTATAGTCAAGATCGTTCCTGTTGGAACAGGCTACAGTACCATCAGCCTGTTAGCAAACAATGCTGCAGGCAATTCATCAACCTATAAGATCAATTACGCAGTTTCAGCAGCAGCATCCAATCCAGGCAACACCATTTTTCATACTGCGGCTGCAAGCGCTTCGGGAGTATCGGCTGTTGACAGCAATTATATATTTGTTGCGGATGATGAAGATAATTTTATCCGCCTGTACAACCGCCACCATTCTGGCAAAGAGTTGTACTCACTGGATATTTCCAATGCCGTTGGAGCCACAGAAGAATGCGACCTGGAAGCATCAAGCAGCAGCGTAAAATTCAATCCCGGTAAAAGGTTATACTGGCTGGGTTCATTGGCGAACAGCAAAAGCGGAAGTTTAAAGCCAGACCGTAACAAAGTAATTGCAACAGATATGTCTGGCGCAGGTGCCGGTGCAACTTTAACGGTAAAAAGCTATACTAACCAAATGCGCAATGCACTGATCAGTTGGGGCAATGCGAACAATTGGAATTTTACCGCTTCTGCAGCAAACGGCATAATCCCAAAACGCATCGATGGATTTAATGTGGAAGGTTTTTCAATAACACATGGCGGAGATACTGGTTATATTGCCTTTCGGGCGCCCTGCCTGCCGGTGAAAGGCATAGCACCCACTGCAGCAAACCGGAAATTTGCCGTGGTAGCCCCGGTAAGTAATTTTGAGACCCTCATGAACAGTGATGGCCAGGTAAACACAACACCCATAATTGGCGAGCCGATTTTATTCGACCTCGAAGGATTGGGTATCCGCAGTATTGAAAAAGTAGGTAACAGCAAATACCTGATTGTTGCTGGCTTGTACACTGGTGGTGGAAGCCCTGCAGTTTATTTTTGGGATGGTGTAGTTCCTGCACATCCCGGCAATACACCCATTACTGTTAACAGCCCTGTATCCAAATTGATCAAATTAAATCTTGATGGATTGCAGGAATTGGCGCAAGTATCTTCCGACGAAAATGCAGATGGATTTCCGGAAGCCATGATTGCGGATATTATTGGTGATCAATTGGCTATTTCTCTCATCAGTGATGATGGATCTTTAGATTATTACAATGATGGTGTGGAGGCAAAAGATTTGCCGCACAATGAATTTAAAAAATTCAGGGATGATTTATTTACCTGTGCTGCAGACACAACTTTACCTGTCATCAATCTTTGCCCGGGGATAAATACTTTCTCCATTACTTCAGGCAGCAGTGGCAGTACTTATCGCTGGCAACTGGATACCTGCGGCACGGGAAATTGCTTTGCAGATATCACTGATGATGCACATTTTAGTGGAACCTCGGGTAAAAATTTATTCGTTACCGGTATCCCCACCAGTTGGAATGGATACAAATTCCGTTGCATAACAGACAGCAGTAACAGCAACGGCTATACGCTTAAAATTGCTTTGAGCTGGACAGGAGCGGTAAGCAATGCCTGGGAAACTGTCGGCAACTGGGATTGTAACCGGTTACCGGATGAATACACGGATGTGATCATTTCCACCGGTTCACCGGTTTTAAATTCAAGCACTGCCATCAGGAGCCTTCAGGTTAGCAAAGCCGCTAACATCACAATTACAACAGGCAATCACTTGGCTGTACTTCATTGACAGTTTAAAAGATTGAGATACTGCTTTTTTTATAACACTATTACTTTAATGAAAAGCTTCCTAAATATTTCAACATAGGTAATTTAAAGAACTTTCCCGTTAACCATCTTCAACAACCTTAAACTATTTTCAACAGCCTTCAACAACTCTAAATATTACACCTCAAACTCTCTCTTAACCTCTTACCAGCCGAAATACTGCTTGGCATTGTGGTAGCAGATATCCTGCACTATTTTACCCACCCATTCAACATTATAAGGCAATTCTCCATTCTCCATTTCTTCTCCAAAAAGATTGCACAATATCCTTCTGAAATATTCATGTCTTGGATAACTCATAAAACTGCGGCTATCGGTAAGCATGCCCACAAAACGGCTGAGCAAACCCATGTTCGACAGGGCATTCATCTGTTTGATCATTCCATCTTTTTGATCTAAAAACCACCAACCGGAACCAAACTGGATTTTTCCTGCAACGGAGCCATCATTGAAATTCCCGATCATTGTTGCCATCAATTCATTGTCGGCAGGATTAAGGTTATAGAGGATCGTTTTGGTCAACTGGTTAGTACTGTCTAATTTATTCAGGAATTTGGCAATTGCCCTTCCCTGTGAAAAATCTCCAATAGAATCCCAGCCAGTATCCGCACCCAACAACTCCATCATGCGTGCATTGTTGTTACGCAATGCTCCCAAATGATACTGCTGCACCCATCCTTTCTCATGATCCCATTTGGCAAATTCGATCAGCATGGCTGATTTGAACTTTACATTTTCTGAAGCGGTTAATGACTTACCACTGCGAATAGCATTGAAAATATTCTTGATTTCTGCATCAGTAAAATCTTCTGTACAGATCACCTCCAAACCATGATCTGATACCGAGCAGCCCATCCTGGCAAAAAAATCATGACGGCTTTTTAGTGCTTTTAAATAATCATCGTAAGAAGAAACAGATATGTTGGATACAGCTTCCACTTTGTTTACATAAGCATTGAACGTTGCAACATCATCTACATTCATTGCTTTATCCGGCCGGAATGCAGGCAATATTTTTATTTCAAATCCATCAGCTTTTATTTTTTGATGATGTTCCAATGAGTCAGTAGGATCATCTGTTGTACATAATACTTCCACATTCATTTTGCGCAACAGGTTACGCACTGAATACTCAGGCGCCTTTAATTTTTCAGAAGCCGTTTCATATACTTCTTTTGCTGTTTCCGGCGACAGGATGCAGTTTATATCAAAGTACCGCTGCAACTCCAGGTGAGTCCAGTGGTAAAGTGGGTTGCGCAAAGTGTAAGGCACCGTTGCTGCCCATTTTTCAAATTTCTCATAATCCGGTTTATTGCCCGTGCAGTAGCTTTCCTCCACGCCATTGGTACGCATGGCCCGCCATTTATAATGATCGCCATATTGCCAGATTTGGGTAAGGTTCTCAAAATTGATATCATTGGCTATCTGGTCTGGCGGCAGGTGATTGTGATAGTCGATCACCGGCAACTGTTTCGCAAACTCGTGGTATAACTGTTGTGCGGTCTTATTCTGCAGTATAAAATTCTCGTCAAGAAACTTTCTCATAAATGTGGTTTACCCTTGCTGTATTGTGCAATCGTTACAGCATATAAAAATTGGTCAAAGAGAAACGCCTCTTTTCCATGGAATAAAATCATCCTGGTTTAGCAGTACTGCTTTCGGAATCACTTCCCCGCTCGCAGCCTTAATGCAATAGGTCAAAATATCTTCGCCCATCTGTTCAATTGTTTTATCACCTTCTATCACCGGGCCGGTATCAATGTCAATGATATCGTTCATGCGTTTGGTAAGGTTACTATTGCTCGATACTTTTATAGTAGGACAAACAGGGTTGCCTGTTGGCGTACCCAATCCAGTTGTAAACAGTATCAACGTAGCGCCACTAGCGGCTTTCCCGGTAGTAGCTTCCACATCATTGCCGGGCGTGCATACCAAGCTTAATCCTGGCTTTGTAGCCGGTTCAGTATAATCCAGCACATCAACAATGGGAGAAGTGCCTCCTTTTTTTGCTGCACCATTGCTTTTGATAGCATCTGTTATTAATCCATCTTTTATATTACCCGGCGATGGATTCATGTGAAATCCGGAACCTGCATTTTCTGCTGCATCGCTGTAGCTTTTCATCAGGTGTATGAATTTTTTTGCAGCAGCTTCATCAATGGTGCGGTCAATAATATTTTGTTCTGCACCACACAATTCAGGAAACTCTGCCAATAAAACTTTGCCGCCCAAGGCTACCAGCAGGTCGCTGAAATAGCCTACGGCCGGATTAGCAGAAATGCCGCTAAAACCATCGCTGCCGCCACATTTTACGCCAACGCATAATTTGCTAAGTGGTGCTGGTGAACGTTCCAGTTTATTGATCTCGATCAAACCGGCAAAGGTTTGTTTGATGGCATCAGTAATCAACTGCTCTTCGCTTTGTGATTGCTGCTGTTCAAATATCAATAAGGGCTTGTTAAAATCAGGGTTCAGGTTTTCCAGGTCCGTTTTAAAATCATGCAACTGTAAATTTTGACAGCCAAGGCTCAACACGGTAACACCGGCAACATTTGGGTGGTTAGCATAAGCAGCCAGCAACTTGCTAAGCACTGCAGCATCCTGGCGAATACCGCCACAGCCACCCTGGTGATTTAAAAACTTAATACCATCTACATTTTTGAAAGGGCGCCTGGCTTTTAGTGTATCGGGCAGATCAAAAAAATTGATGGTTTCTATATTTTCGCCACGGACAGTGGCACGCAATAACTCCTGTGTAAACTGTTTATATTTATCTGTAACTCCATAACCCAATTCCTGGTATAAGGCTTCTCTTATTACATCAAGATTACGGTTCTCACAAAATACGGTAGGAATAAACAACCAGTAATTGGCAGTACCCACTGTGCCATCTGAACGGTAATAACCATTGAATGTTTTACCTGCAAACTTTGACACATCGGGTGCAGTCCATTTATAGTCTACCTCCCTGTAGCCATAAGGCGATGCTGCATGTTTTACATTATCTATCGACATCCATCCGCCTTTAGGAATAAACTGCTGGGCAGTTCCAACCAATACACCATACATGATCACCTTATCACCGGTATGCATATCCTGCATAAAGAACTTATGCTTTGCATTTACATCATCCTGTAAAATATATTGCCCGTTTTCATATTGCACCACTTCACCACGGGTTAAATCAACCAGGGCTACCAGCACATTGTCTGCCTCATGCACTTTCAACACTTTATTCTTCATTTCAACTGTAGTCCTTTTTTTGTTTGAAGTGAAATTGTCATTCCTTCTGTCATCATTACCTGTAAACGTTCCAGAATTTCCTGCTCAAAACCAGCAATTCTTGTAAGATCAGCATCCCACAGATCGGTATCTTTTAAAACTTTATTTACTAATACCGGTAATTCATATTTTTTCCAGAGGTTAAAAAATACGGGAGCTTTTTCATCGTTGATGAGGTATTCTTTTCCGTTGGCAAAACCATAGTACTGGCCATTATCAACTCTCAGCGGTTTCATAAATAAAAGATAGGCTGCAAAGCTTACCACAAAATTTTCG
>CAXTPJ010000205.1:0-6037 GCA_964245855.1 uncultured Ferruginibacter sp.
AATACTGAAAGTTGAATTGCCTAAAAAAGAAGAAGTAAAAGTTGCCCCAAAAGAAATAACTATTTCCTAAGAAAACGTACGTTTTAGAGCATACAGTTGGTTTTGATAAAAATAGCCGTCCTGTTTTTACAGGATGGCTTTCTTATTTTTAACAGTAACAGTTAACTTTGTTTTTCACCGCTTCGTAATATTGCTCATGACCAAAACCACCTTCGTTGCTTTTATATTGTTGTTTTCTTTTACCCGGCTGTTTTCTCAACATACTATAACAGACAGTAGTGCTACCATCAACGAACCGGACACTTCTTTACGCATCAAAAATCTGAACCCGTATTTTACACTTCATGTAGATTCTTCTTTAAAATACCAGTTGGAAATAAATAAAGACCCGGCAAAGTATTACTGGTTCCTTAAAAACAATCCTGTCGGCCTCAAAATCAATAAAGACGATGGTTTGCTGAGTTTTAAAGCAGATAAATCTTATTTTCTTTCCGGCAGGTTAAAATACGATCAAGAATATAAAGTGGCTATCGGTGTTCAAAACCTTGACAATGCACAGGACAGGATCGATACTGTTTTCACATTGCTTTTTTTCAATACCGAAATCATTCCTTCGAAAGTAAAACCATCTATCATAAAAACACTCGCCATTGATGAAGGCGATACGATAAGTTTTAAAATACAATGTGATAATGGAAGTTTCCCCATTGAAGAAATGACTTACTTCAGTAATTACCCGGTTAAGTCACTAACGCCGGTGGCTAAGTGCAACGACGATTTTACCTGGTATGCCCCTTTCGATTTTGTAAAAGATTCTGATAAAGACAAGCAGCGCCAACTGGAGTTGTACTTTGTAGGCACCAACAAGTTTCACAACATGGATACCGCCACCATTATCATCTTGGTGCGGAACAATATCAACTATCCCCAACAGTTGGTGGAGTTTGAAAAACTTAGAGCAGACATTAATAAATATTTACTGCAGTTAAAAAGCAGTTTCCGGCTGGTTGATAAAAAGATCAAAAAGACAAAAAGTGCCCGGACTACTTTCGATTTGGTATCGGCTTCTACCGCATTAAGCGGCACCATCTTTTCGTCGTTGCCCGGTTCAAGTGAACAAACTACCGGCAAAATACTACCCAGCGTTGGCGTGGCATTAGTGCCGGTAAAAGAAGCAGCCGTTCCCAATAATAATTACGATCAAAATACGGCAACGCTGATCCGCAGCAGTATTAAAAGACTGGATTATTTAATGGCCGATAACACCCTCATCAGCGAAAGGGACCCTGACATTTTAAACAAATCAAGAAAGCTGAAAGAAGAATTAAAGCAAACGCAGATACAGTTAATTGACATTCCCATTTCAGAAGAAAATGCCAGCCCAAAAGAACTGGACGAATATTTCAACAATCCTAAAGTGAACAAGAAATATAAAGTGAAGAAGTAAACCTTTGTTTCCGGGTGAGCCACCCTTTGGGGTGGCTCACCCGGAAACAAAAAAATAGTGACTGAATTACCAGCCACTATTTTTATAAATCCTCCAAAGAAATTTGTACTCTGTTTTGCTTACCGAAACAAATTGGAATAGTTAGCTGAAGAACAAAAAGTAAAAATTAAAATTCTCTTTTTGCGCCTTTCTTACTTTGCGTCTTTACGTGAAATTCAACATTCACCATTCACCATCAATATCCCAATATCTTTAGCATACTCTGCGCCGATTGCTCCTTCGCATACACCCAGTCAACCAGCTTACCATTCTTATCATGCCCAATCACAATATGCTTTGGCGATGGAATCAAACAATGCTTGATACCTCCGTATCCGCTGATCTGGTCCTGGTAAGCACCTGTATGAAAAAAGCCCACATACAATGGTTCGCCGTCCGCTTTCAACTTGGGCAAAAATACCTCGTTGATATGTTCTTCTGAGTCATAATAATCATGACTGTCGCAGGTAATACCGCCCAGCGTTACCCGCTGGTATTCATCCTTCCACTTATTAATGGGCAGCATTAAAAACTTTTCACCAATGCCCCAGGTATCCGGCAGCGTGGTTATAAAAGAAGAATCGATCATGTACCAGATTTCCCTATCGTTCTGCATCTTTTCACCGATTACACTGTAAATATGCGCCATGCTCTCCCCTACGGTGTAGCTGCCAAATTCAGTAAAAATATTTGGCATTGGTACTTTGCTTCGCACACAGGCTGCTTTAATGTTCCGCACAATTTCATTGATCATGAACTGGTAATCGTACTCAAAACCCAGCGAGTGCTTAATAGGAAAACCACCGCCGATATTGATCGAATCCAGTTCAGGACAAATCTTTTTCAACTGACAATACAGGTTGATCACTTTATTCAGTTCACTCCAGTAATAGATATCATCTTTGATGCCTTTGTTCAAAAATATATGCAGCATTTTCAACTGGAACTTGTGTTCAAACCCTTCAATTTCATCAACATAAAATTCCAAAATATCCTTG
Organism: uncultured Ferruginibacter sp.; assembly: GCA_964245855.1. Taxonomy (GTDB): domain Bacteria; phylum Bacteroidota; class Bacteroidia; order Chitinophagales; family Chitinophagaceae; genus Ferruginibacter. Next base: position 2,485 of record CAXTPJ010000205.1, read on the forward strand.
GCCCTCATGCCCAGGCGGGAAGTATAGAATGGGAACGTCGGCTCTTCTTCCGCAGCTACCCTGATGCCCAGTTTAAAAGGTACTTTCACATTCTTATACGCCTTCAGTTCTTCTTTATTATCTAAGATCGGGATCACATTTTTAAACCCGGTATTCAGCAAACGGGCAATGCGCTGCGTATAGGCTTTTTGTTTATAGCCATTGCAGATAATAAAGGTTTCCTTATTTATTTTCCTGCGGGAATATAATTTGTTGATGATGTCGATATCGTACGCATACGATGTTTCCAGGTGAATATTGCTCTTCAGCGCTTCCTCTACAATAAAAGAAAAATGCGAACTTTTGGTGCAGTAACAATAGTTGTATTTGCCTTCGTATTTATGCTTCTTAAAAGCATTCTCAAACATCTGTTTCGCCTTGGCAATCTGCATCCCTATCTTTGGTAAATACGTCATTTTTAAAGGCGTGCCATACTTGTCAATCAGTGCCTTCAAATCTTGCCCGTTATATTGCAGGTATGAATTCTCCACTTTAAAATCTTCCTGCGGAAAATTGAAGGTTTGGTTCACCAGGTCCGCATACGAATTATTCATGTTTGTCATTTACCAAAAAATTGTTTTAAAAATTATTTGCAAATGTAATTGAATGCTGATTGCAGGGGTTTTTTTTTTTCGGGAGATAACAAAAGGTTTTTCCAATTGATTTATTCAAAAAAGACAATTCAAAAATTGTACGTTCAGCAGCATCTTTCTTAACAATCCGCAGCCCTGTCTTTCGCTATTACTCCGGCACAAAAGCCAACCACAAACCCTCACCGGGGTAACCGCTTCAGCCAGGCGTATTAATGAACGGATTATATTTCTCCCCATGCTGATCACAAAATTAAGCAACCCTTTCAGGTAGTCGCTGCATTTATACAATTGTAATTTATTATACTGTCAAATATTTTCAATCACTTAAGCAATTTGAAAAAAATTTATTTACGATTAGGATAAGTATAAAAAAAATGATACAGCTGGCATCAACCGCTTGTAACTAAAAACAGTAACCGGGTTAGCCACATCTTTCGGTTCGGTCACGCCAACGGCGTGATTGATAAAAAATGCGCAGCAAATTTTTTATCAAAGAAGCGAAAGATGTGACGCTCCGGTTACGCAGCCCCACCGGCGGCAGAGGTGAAACAAATTAATTTATAAGAGGTAAAAAAGAAACGCATTAGCTATCTTAAATTAAGAGCAACATATAAAAATTGCATCACACTTTGTGTAATCAAAATAACCATTAAAGTTACCAGCACAAAAAAAACCGGCTGCAAAAAACAGCCGGCTCTTACTATTGTATCAGCACAGTTATTACTTAACCTGCGCAACCAAACTTTTAAAGCTTTCTGGTTCGTTCATCGCCAAATCAGCCAATACTTTACGATTGATGGTGATGTTCTTTTCAGCCAGTTTGTGAATGAATTCGCTGTAAGTCAATCCTTCTTCCCTAACGGCAGCATTGATACGAACGATCCAAAGACCACGGTATTCTCTTTTCTTTAATTTACGGCCAACATAGCTGTACGTTAACCCTTTTTCCATTACGTTTTTGGCAACGGTATATACATTTTTACGTTTACCGTAATAACCTTTAGCGGCTTTCAGTACTCTCTTCCTTCTGGCCCTTGATGCAACTGCATTTTTTGAACGTGGCATATCTTAATTTTTTTGAATTGTTAAATTGAAAAATGAAATCTTCCGGGCTTAACCTTTAAGCCTTAATAAACGCAGTACAAATGCCTGCTGAGTTGGATGGACCATGCCATCTTTTCTCATTGCACGTTTGCGCTTGGTTGATTTTTTAGTTAAGATGTGACGTTTGAATGGCTTCTGGAAGGTAATTAACCCTGTTCCGGTAACCTTGAAGCGTTTTTTAGCGCTTGAGTTTGTTTTTGCTTTTGGCATTTTAAATAACTTGTAAGTTACTCCCTGCTGGCGGGCTTCACAGGAAGCCACTTTTTGAGCCGTGTGGGAAAAACCAAAAAAGAAATATCTTTTTCGGGCGGCAAAGGTAGGGCAAAACGCTTAAAAAATTACATGTAAATCCAACTTTTTCTTCCAATACCTTACCTGTATTGAATTTGAGGCCTTTAGCAGTTGCAAAAGAACAACAATGTTACTTATAAACTGCTGTTGCCGGATGAAAAGTCTTCCAGCTATGCCAGAATTCCTGGTAAGCAGGTATCCGTTTTAAGCCATTGGTTCCGGCAAAACTGTTTCCATTCAACCGGTACGGTTGCCCGTTTACCAGTACACTGTCTTTTACCAAACTAACTGTTGAAGTGGCGGCCGGTTTTTCAAAAGCAAAAAAGCTTTTATTATCATTTGCCAGCACCAGTGCAATCGGTTTACCAGCAATGTTATCTTCTATCAACCGGTTGGCTTTTAACTGGTTCCAGTCGTACGCTTTGGATTGGCCTCCTGTTTCAATACCCACCACCCATGATTTTTCTTTCCAGCTCAGGCTATCCGTACCGGTGAGCATACTTTTGCTTTTACCGCTTTCATATTTAAAAGTAGTGTCATAATCATTTTTGTGTGCCGGGTCTTCCTGCATCACCAGTGAATTGGGATAAAGCGATAGCCATTCTGCCAATGAAGTTTGTGTGCTCAATACGTCTGGTAATTTTTGCCCTTTCAATTTCCCTTTGATGGCTTCCCCGGTTGCCTGGCGCCACCAGCTTTTGGTAGTTATATCTTCCATCATGGCATTAAAATGATCCATGCCCACCAACCGGAATTTTTCCTGTTGGCCATTTATCATCGGTTCAAACACCCTTCCTGTCCTGCACACTGTGCAGTAAGTAATCAACAGCGGTTTGCCGCCAACGGTATCAGGTACCAGGTGATGATAGCCGATCATCCTTATCGGGTAAGCCTTTGCCTGGTTGTTCATTACCACACCAATTACAAGCCGTTGAGAATCCACTTTGTTGCCTGCAGCATTTTGCATCACCAGTGTTTGCGGTTGGTAAAACATGTGGTCGGCGGCCATTTTAAAATTCACGAAATAAATAACGACGGCAACAATCAATAGCGCCGATACAGGCAGCCATTTTCTTTTCCAGTTGGCTTTAAAAAAGCCATACAATAGCATCCCACCAAATAAAATGCGGAATGCCCATCGCCACTGGTATAAAAAGTAGGCGGCATCAATACTGTTCATGCGCTGGCTGCCCGGCATGGGCATAATAAAATACACATTCGCAATTTCAAATAACAGCAGGCCTAATAAGCCCAGGTAAAAATATTTTTTCATGATGCTTTGTATATGCTTTTAAGATAGTGTTTTAAAAGAGCCCGGCCAATAAAAATTGGCCAGGCTTAACACACGAGAAAAAAATTTAATCCGGTTAATTTTCAGAAACCGGCAAAGGAAACTTTTCCCACACATCATCATTTATTCTGTCAAGCGGCAATTCTGCCAGGCGGTTATAACGGCGCATATCAACCCAGCGGTGCCCTTCAAAAAATAAAGAATACCTTCTTTGTTTCAGCATTTCATTGATCAG
>CAXTPJ010000206.1:0-6004 GCA_964245855.1 uncultured Ferruginibacter sp.
GGTGACAATGGTGCTTTTCAAAATTTTACTGTTGCCGGTATTGTCCCAAAGTCGCCGCAAAATTCTTCCATCAAAATAAAAATGCTGCTGCCCATGAAACTGAACCTTCGGGAAGGCAGGGCAGATAACCAATGGATCAATTTTTACCTCAACACATTTGTTGTCCTGCATCCCGATGCCAACATAAAAACGGTAGAAGCCAAGTTTAAGAATGTATATGAAAAAAATGCAGCCGCTGAAATAGTAGAAGCGAAAGCAAAATACAACATGACCGAAAGTTTCATCTTCGGCCTGCAACCTTTGCTGGACATGCATTTAAGCACAGACCTTAGTTCTCAAAATGGATTGAGCGATCCAAGCAACCCGGTGTACACCAAAATTTTAGGCGGTATAGCTTTGTTCATGCTGTTGATTGCCTGTATCAACTTTGTGAATTTAACGGTTGCCCGTTCATTAAAAAGGGCCAAAGAAATTGGTGTAAGAAAAGTAATCGGTGGTGAAAGAAAGCAATTGATCCTGCAATTTTTAGGCGAATCATTTGTGCTGAGTTTCTTTGCTTTTGCTTTAGCGATTGGCTTGGTTTTGCTGGCACTCCCATTGTTTAATACCTTATCCAACAAGGCACTTTCCTTTTCTTACTTGCTGGACACTAATCTGGTGATCGGGTATGTTATTTTATTTGTGGTTACTTCTTTGCTGGCCGGTTTTTATCCGGCACTGGTGTTATCTAAATTCAACCCGGTGCAAACATTGTATAACCGTATGCCGCTGTCCGGAAAAAATTATTTATCCAAAGGATTGGTGGTACTGCAGTTTACACTGACTACTTTTCTTATCATCGCCACCATTACCATTTACACCCAGTTTAAATATTTAACAACATTTGATTTGGGCTACAATGATAAAAACCTGGTAACGGTTAGCACCGATAGAATGAAAGCCGGTAAGGTAGCGGTTTTTAGAAACGAACTGATGAAGAACCCGGCTATTACTGAAGTTGCGGTAAGGCAGCGTGGCAACTGGATCACCATGGCCAAAGTAAATGGCGAGCAGATAGAATTTACAATGGATGTAATAGACAGTGCTTTTTTGCCACTGATGCAAATTCCCCTTGTGCAGGGCCGGAATTTTTCCGGCAGCTTTTCTTCCGACTCCACCCACTCCGTTTTGGTGAACGAATCATTCATGAAAAAAGCAGGTTGGAAAGATTTGAATAATCGTGAGGTTGATTTCTTTTATGATAGCATTAAGTACAATGTAGTGGGTGTGGTGAAAGATTATCACTATGGTTCGCTCATGCAAACAATCGGGCCGCAGTTGTTCATCATGAACCCGAAATACAGTTACGGCGAATTCCTCATCAAAGTAAAACCAACAGAAACGTCTGCCACTTTAAAGCACATTGAAAAAGTTTTCAAAGCAGGCATGCCGTTCATTCCTTATAAATACGATTTTAAAGATGCCCTCAACACAGCGCAATATGCATCGGATGAAAAGTGGAAACAGATCATAACGGCGGCGGCTATTCTCACCATTTTTATTTCCTGCATTGGTTTGTTTGGATTGGCAACACTGGCTGCAGAAAAACGAATTAAAGAAATCGGTATCCGCAAAGTACTGGGTGCATCGGTTAGTAACATCGCTGCTAATTTGTCCAACAGCTTTTTAAAACTGGTATTGATCGCAACGGTGCTGGCATTTCCCGCAGCGTGGTGGGCAATGGATAAGTGGCTGCAAAATTATCCCTACCGCATCCATTTAAGTGCGTGGGCATTTTTGTCGGCAGCTTTATTGGTAACCGTCATCGCCTTGTTTACCGTGAGTTTCCAGGCCATCAAAGCGGCCATCGCCAACCCGGTTAAAAGTTTGCGGACCGAGTAAAGCCCCCTCCGCCCCCTGAAGGGGGAACTAAGGCAAGAGCTAAAGAATAAAAATAGTTTGCTCATATGCAGTTATAAAATAGTGGTTGAAGAAATAAAAATAGTTTGAACCAAGCATTGATTCAAATATCAACTTCAGTGGCGTCGCACTCTTGTACATTTTTTCTTTATTGAACTGTAAAAGAGATCTGCCAATATTGATAAGTGATTAACAAACTGACGAGGTGGAAGATCAAATGTTAAATAAAGATTTGCAGCACCGCCTCCTCTCCACCGGAGAGGAGGAAGGGAGGTGAGGCCGTTCAGTACATAAATTAAAAGCCATGATTAAAAATTATTTCAAGATCGCCTGGAGAAACCTTGTAAAGAACAAGACCCACTCTTTCATCAACATCACCGGCTTGTCTGTTGGCATGGCCGTAGCATTGCTGATCGGGCTTTGGATACACAGCGAAGTATCGTTCAATAAAAGTTATACCAACTATAACCGCATTGCGCAGGTGATGCAGAACCAAACTTTTAATGGCGAAACCAATAGCCAGTTTGCGGTACCATTCCCGATGGGAGAGGAGCTGCAAAAAAATTACGGCAGCGATTTCAAGCATATCTCTATGGCTTCATGGACCTGGAATCACACGCTGGCCAACGGCGAAAGCAAGATCAGCAAGAGTGGTGCTTTTTTTGAACCACCTGTCACCGATATGCTGTCGCTCAATATGATCAAGGGTTCTAAAGATGCGTTGAAAAACAGCCAGTCTGTTATTTTATCAGCCAGCACCGCCAAAGCATTGTTTGGGGATGGCGACCCGATGACAAGATTCATAAAAATAGATAAGCGTTTTGACGTTGCCGTTAGTGGAGTGTACGAAGACCTTCCGGAAAACTCCAGCTTTGGAAACCTGACATTTATTGCGCCCTGGAAATTGTATATCGACAGCAGCAACTGGTCAGAAAAATTATCCAATCCATGGCGGGCCAATGCTTTTCAGACTTACATACAATTGGCAGACAATGCTAATATGGACAATGTTTCTGCCAGGATCAAAGATGTTAAACTAAAGAAAGTAACTGCACAGGATGCTGCTTTTAAGCCCGTTGTTTTTCTGCAACCCATGAGCAAATGGAGATTGTATGAAGAGTTTAAAAATGGTGTAAACGTGGGAGGAAGGATTTCGACGGTATGGTTGTTTGGCATCATCGGTTTTTTTGTGTTGCTGCTGGCCTGTATCAATTTCATGAACCTCAGCACTGCCCGTTCTGAAAAGCGGGCGAAAGAAGTAGGCATACGAAAAGCCATTGGTTCGGTACGTGGCCAACTCATCAAACAATTCTTTTCTGAATCGTTACTGATGGCGATGATGGCTTTTGTATTGTCGCTGTTGCTGGTACAACTTACGCTGCCCTTCTTTAATGGCCTGGCTGATAAAAAGATCGTAGTGTTGTGGAGTAATCCATTGTTCTGGTTGCTGGGTGTAGCTTTCAGCCTGGTAACAGGGGTTATTGCCGGCAGTTATCCGGCGCTGTACCTTTCCTCTTTTCAACCGGTAAAAGTATTGAAAGGCACTTTCCGTATGGGCCGCTTTGCATCTATGCCACGCAAAGTATTGGTGGTGATGCAATTCTCGGTGTCTGTTATTTTGATCATCGGCACCATCGTTGTTTTTCGCCAGATCAATTTTGCTAAAGACCGGCCGGTAGGATATAATAAAAATGGATTGATCACTGCTTTCATGTCAACCGACGACATCCACAATCATTTTGATGCGGTGAAACTGGAGTTGAAAAATTCCGGTGCCGTAACAGACATTGCTGAATCATCCGGCAGTATAACCGGGGTAAATGAAGTTGACAATGGCTTTAGCTGGAAAGGAAAGCAACCCGAAGTGCAGGGCAATTTTGGCGTGGTATTTATTTCGCCGGAGTTTGGCAAAACCATCGACTGGAAATTTAAAGATGGCCGTGACTTCTCAAAAGATTTCGGTACGGATTCTACCGGTATCATTTTAAACGAAACTGCCGCCAAATTTATGGGCTTACAACACCCTGTTGGAGAAACCATCAATTGGGATGGCAAAGATTTTCATGTGATCGGTGTGGTGAAAGACCTTGTAATGCAATCGCCTTACCAGCCGGTATTCCGTACGGTGTTTGTAATGGACAATAATTCAAAAGGTGTGATGACAATGCGTATAAACCCCGCCGTTAGTTCGCACCAGGCGTTGGCTTCTGTAGCAGGTATTTTTAAAAAATATAATCCCGATCAGCCATTCGATTACAAGTTTAATGATGACTTGTATGCACTCAAATTTGGTGACGAAGAAAGGGTTGGCAAACTTGCCAGCTTCTTTGCGGTGTTGGCGATTTTTATTTCCTGTCTTGGTTTGTTTGGTATGGCCACTTTTATGGCAGAGCAACGCATCAAAGAAATTGGTGTAAGAAAAGTGCTGGGTGCCAGCGTCTTCAATTTGTGGGGTATGTTATCGAAAGATTTTTTATTGCTGGTGTTGATAGCATTGGTTATTGCCGCACCGGTAGCATATTATTTTATGCATGGCTGGTTGCAGCAATACGATTACCGCTCACAAATTTCGTGGTGGGTATTCGCTGCTGCCGCTATTGGTGCCATTGCCATTACATTGCTGACCGTAAGTTTCCAGGCCATTAAAGCGGCATTGGCCAACCCGGTAAAGAGTTTGCGGACGGAATAAAGCCCCCTCCGCCCCCTGAAGGGGGAACTAAGGCAAGGGTGAGAGAATGCAAGCAGTTAGCTAATAGGAATGTGTTACGATCTGTTCATTAATAAAAAATGTTTTGACCCGAACAGTGGTTCATCCATCGAGTTTGGTGGCATCGCACTCTTGTACGGTTGAACAATAGCAATATGATGAATAAGTAACCGAATGTTAATGTGGAAGATAAAATGTTGAATAAAGATCTGCAGCACCGCCTCCTCTCCACCGGAGAGGAGCAAGGGAGGTGAGGCCGAAAATTGTTTGGACAAAGCTCCATAGCGATCCGCAGTACAAGAGTGCGACGCCAATGAAGCTGATAATAGATACAAAGTTTAGTACATAAAATTTAAAGCCATGATAAAAAATATTTTTAAGATTGCCTGGCGGAATTTGTTACGCAGCAAAGGGTTTTCTATTATTAATATCAGCGGGCTTGCGATTGGTATGGCCAGTGCCATGCTCATTTTATTGTGGGTGCAGAATGAAATGAGTTACGATAATTTTTATGCCAACAGCGATCGCCTGTATCAATCGTGGAACCGGGATAGCGGCAATAATACCATTAACTGCTGGAATGTTACACCCAAAACACTGGCACCGGCTTTAAAACAGGAGTACCCGGAGGTAGAAAAAGCAGCCCGCTTTTTTTGGGATGAATCCTTTCTTTTTTCTGTCGGTGAAAAAAAGATGAACGTCACCGGCAACATGACCGATCCGGATTTTTTAACCATGTTTCAATTCCCTTTTATCAGGGGCGATATCAACACGGCGTTGGATAATCCTGCTGATATTGTGATTACTGAAAAGTTATCAAAAAAATTATTTGACACCGATGATGCCATGGGCAAGACCATCCGCATCGATAACCGCTACGATTTTAAAGTAAGCGGTGTTATGAAAGACCTGCCCGGCAATACGCAATTCAGCTTTGAATATTTACTTCCGTGGACGCACATGAAAACTACGGCACAGGATGACAGTTGCTGGGGCTGTAACTCAAGCCATAACTATGTATTGCTGAAAAAGAACACAGATATTGCTGCTGTTAATGCTAAGATAAAAGATGTGATCAAACATCATAGAGAACAGGAAACCACCACTGAATCTTTTTTATACCCCGTAAATAAATTGCGGTTGTACTCCGAATTTACAAACGGGCAACCGGTGGGTGGAAGAATTGAAACCGTGAGGGTATTTACGCTGATAGCCATATTTATTTTGCTGATTGCCTGTATCAATTTTATGAACATGAGTACGGCAAGAAGTGAAAAACGGGCGAAGGAAGTCGGCATAAGAAAGGTGGTAGGCGCACAAAAAAAATCATTGGTAGCGCAGTTTTTAGTAGAAAGTATATTGATCGCTTTTGTGGCCGGATTAGTGGCGTTGGTATTG
>CAXTPJ010000207.1:0-6001 GCA_964245855.1 uncultured Ferruginibacter sp.
AAGATGGCAAGCAGGTAATTATTTATACTACCAACCCGGTACAGCAGGATGCTTATGCATGGCGCATTGTAGCCAAATTCAGAAGTGGTAAACAGTGGGATGGAATGTCGTATAGCGGAAACAAAATAGATGGTAAAAAAGGAAACACATTTGGAACAGTCAACTTATTCAGATAAACAGCAATCGATGTACAGGAAATTTATTATACTCGTGATATGTATGATAGCGGTCATAACCAGCAATGCCCAGGATCCGCTATTCACTCAATTTTATTACACGCCGGTATACGTCAACCCCGGCCTTGCAGGCACTGGAAAAAATAACCTGCGCCTATCTGGTTTAACCAAGATGCAATGGTTCAATTTGTATAAACCTTACAAGTATATCAACGCATCAGTTGATCTTTCCGTGTATGATGATTACCTGCGGAATGTAATGAACCTTGGGTTACTGGTCAATCATACCAACAAAGGATTTTTTAAGAACACCAATATTTCCGGTATCGTAGGCAGAAGTTTTGGTACCGGCAATGTAGATTGTTCCGATTGGTTCCTGAGCCTGGCGGTGCAGGGCGGCGTTAACCTTGGCTCCGTTAATACCAAAGAATTATTGTTTGTTGACCAGTTGGATCAAAATGGCATTACTGGCGACGCTTCTCAAATCGATCTCAATTTTAATAACAACAGTAAAAATTACTTTGATTTTTCTTCCGGGTTTGTTTTTACCTGGCGTGATTTTATGATCGGCGGAGCAGCGCACCACATCAATAAACCCAGCATTAGTTTTTCAGGAGAATCGGCCAACAGCAGGTTACCAATGAAAGTGACCGGTCATATTAGCTGGATGTATGATAACGGCACTGTTACTTTTAAGCCAACGCTGATGATGCAAACGCAGAATCAAAGCTCAGCATTGGTGATCGGCAGCCTGGTAGATTTTAATGAATTTCCTTTGCAGTTATCGGCCTGGTACCGCAACAATACAAGCATGTCTTACAACAATGCTTATTGCGTAGGATTAACCTGGAAGTGGGGCGAAGGAAAAACAGTTTCAACTAACAGGAACGAATATGCCAACAGGATGGGCATCAGTTACGATGCAGAAGTAAATAAGCCCGGTATCGGCACCACACATGGCAGTCTCGAATTTGGTGTACAAAGAGATATCATCATCGGCGACAATTCCAAATGTCCAACTGCTTCTTCCGGCATTTGTACGTATCGTTTTCCATGGGAGTTTTTTTAAATCATTCACGCAAAGAAAAAACTGTAAAGGACAAGCCTCAGCCAATTGTGTATGACCATTGTCAATAGTCAATGGCCGGTTGTACATTAACTATTGACTATAGGCTATGGACTATCGACTATTAACCATTCACGCTGCACCTCATTTCACCGTAAACGTTTTCCGCTCCACTCCAATACCTTTTAACGTCAAACTTTTCCAGCCATTTGGCAATACCGATTTTATTTGAGTAATGCCGGTTGACGTAATTTCTAATCCACCAAAACCATTTAGTACCGACTGCAAAATTCCACCGGCGCCGGTTGCAAAATAAGGATTGGTACCGCCTTTGGTTTCTGCAATTACATTGAACGGCGGCAGCAAATTAGGCAGGTAAGAATCTTTAAAAAAGTGACTGGCTTTTTCTTTATCACCAACTCTGGAATACAGCAACGCAAAAATAGCCTGCGTCATAGCAGGCGTTCCTTCGTTGGGAACCCTGGTGGAATAATAATCCAAATCTTTCTTTACCTGTTTTGCATCGGTGATCTCTTTTAACGGATAGCTCAATAAATTTACATCTGCCTGCTTAATGCCTTCTCCGTTATAAGCTGCATGTTCTCTGGTAACGCCATCTGCCATTTTTAAGATAGGGATGTTATTGGCAACATTCATCCAGTCTGCATCCGGTATAATGCCTAACAATTTAGCGGCTTCCGTAGCGCACTTTAAATTCACCTTTGCTGCAGCATTGGTGAACGCATTGTTGTCAACGTTCTCTGCCCATTCATCGGCGGCAACCACATTTTTAATATCGTATTGGCCCGCACCATTTCTTTCTACCCGGCTTGCCCAAAAATCTGCTGTGGCTTTTAAGATAGGCCAGCCTTTTTCTCTAAGCCAATTTTTATCCTGCGTTACGCAGTAATAATTCCAGGCGGCAAAGGCAATGTCTGCAGTAATGTGATGTTCAAATGGTCCGCTCAATGCCCATACCGGCGTTTCTTCTACACCGCTTTCTGCGCTCTCCCATGGAAACATAGCACCTTTGTATCCTTTGCCAAAGGCATTGCGTTTGGCCGCTTCCAATCTTTCAAAACGGTATTCGATCATGCTCCTGGCAATCTCCGGGTGCAGTTGCAGCAAAGCCGGGTACATCCATAATTCCGTATCCCAAAACACATGGCCATTATAACCTAAACCACTTAATCCCATCGGGCTCGGACTATTAGAATTTCCTTCCCTTACAAAAGAATACAGGTGATAGATCATGCTGTGTACATCCTGTTGTGCCTGTGCATCGCCTTCAATAACAATATCACTTTTCCATAATTCATCCCAGGCTTTATTGTGCATTTCAATCAGCCTGTCACGCCCCTGTAGTTTAGCAAAAATGGTCAGGCGTTCTGCTTCATTCAACGGATCGTTATGATGTGCTGATGTAATGGAAGAACCAACAATAGAATAACTGTATTGCTCACCAGCTTTTAATTTGCGGGCAAATTTTACGAGGTGCATATTGTTGTCCCACATTTCATGTATCACCCTTGGTTCACTTCCATGCGGCTCAGTAAAAATAAAAGCGTTGGAAGCACACATCAGCAATTTGCCGGTCGGACTTTTGGCAGTAGAAGTCAGCAGGCTGATGGTTGTATGCGGACGGTCAATTTCATTGTAATAATTCTGCACATCTTTCAATGCATCCGGCGCTTCCATCACACTGGCGGCACCCATATTAAAATCTTTCTTAGCTGTTACAGTAATATTCGTTAATACCGAATAAGGCAACTGCCTCAAGGCATAATAAGTGTACGAAATAGTGGCGATGTCTTTATAATCAAACGAAGTGGTAAAGCTGGCGTGCTGCATATCCAGCGACTGTTGCATATTGGTGGCATCTGCGTTGGAGAGGCGCTTGCCATCAATTTCAATGTACATATTCAGCAGGTTAAAACTTTTTAAAAAGTTGCTTACCCTGCCTCGGCCATATAAATCATAAGCGCCGGCCAGCACAACATCTTTTACTTTAAAAGCTTCCGCACTGCTTACAATGCCCACCTGCCCATTGGCCACCGTAATGCCGTAGTAATTGGATGGATCAATTTTATTGGCAGTTATTTTCCAGGGGTCTTGCGCAGGGAGATTGGTTACAATTGCTGAAAGCACCAGGCTTACTAAAAGAGATTTCATTGGCAAATATTTTATGCCCGTGAAAATAAGCCAAACAACTTATTTCAGTTGTTTTTCTTTCTTCTTTTGTAAACCACTTGTGTAATTTTAAAAGTCAACAGGAGTAATAAATATTTCGTTACGGGCTTTAACAGCATTGCTGAGCATCGTTGCGTCGCACACTTGTGCCGCATTTTTTCATGCCATCAAACTAATTTTAATCACATTAAGTTTTCTTGTAAAAACAAAAACACTTTCGTCAGAAAGTGTTTTGCAAATAGTAAAACGAGATATTAATTTCTTCTCATTCTTGGCCTGATTTGTTGCGCAGCCCTCCGCTGTTTAATGGCTTTGATCAATACCTGCCGGAACCTTCCTTCGGCGCCGTACAGGCGGTTCATGCGTTGCGCACCCAATAATTTTGTGAACTGGTCTTTATAACTTTTTCTCAGGTTCAACACTTTTTCATCTCTGTCCAGTACATCCACTTCATCTGATGATGGCACTTTTAACGCTTTCAATTCTTTTGAATACTGGTTATATACCGGCCAGAATTTTTCTGCTTCTGCTGGTGTAAGCTCCAGTTCCTTACTGATGAAAGCAACTTTAAGTGCTTCTATATTTTGCTGTTTTTGCTCAGTCACTTCCCCTGATTGATCGGTAGTTTGGGCTTTTACAATCAAACCGGAAACTGCTAACACAAGTATCATGAATGTCTTTTTCATCTTATTAGTTGTCTGAATTTTTATTGTCAAGTTCCTGTAAAAAATTATCCAGGGTGGTATTATCCAATAGGTAATCTTCTTGTTTAGGCAAATCTTTTTCCTCCACAGTTGAAGACAGTGCAGCCAGGTCTGCATCATTGCTGTTCTTTTCCAGGTACTTTACAATGTCTTCTTCCGATAAATTATTGAGTGTTTCATCAAATTTTTTATCATCCATGCTTTTTCCTGTTTCAATGATGGGATCGAGTTGTGCAGTTAAAACATCACCTGTTATGCCTGATGGTTTATTGGTGTATTTAATAACACCCAAAGCCAGCGCACCTGTTATCATTGCAGCAGCAGCATATCTAATCCAACTGCTGCGTTTGCCCATTGTCACCACTTTTGCACCCTGCTGTTGATTAATTGTATTTAAAATATCAGCAGGCAGATTTTCAAAATATCCTTCGGGAACTTTAAATGGCTGTATATTTTTAGCCGCCTCTAAATTGGCTGGTAATATTTCCATGTCCAGTTGCAGAGCAACATTGGAAGAAACCGATTCAAAATATTCAGCCGGAACATCAAAAGGGTTTCTTTTATCTATCCCAAACAGTAAAGGCGAAATTTCTTTTAACTCATTTGCTGCATTGCTGCTTTCCTGCTGTTTTATTTTAGCCAGTATATTATCAGAAAGTGTATTAAAGTAGTTGGATGGAATATCGCTTCTTTCAGTTGTACTGGTTGATGTGCCGCTTGCTTCTGTAAGGCACGCCAGCACTGTATCGCTGATGCTGTCAAAATATCCTTCCGGAACAGCAAATACATTGGTCTTGATTATTCCTGCAACCAACGGGCTAATCTCTAATAATTCTTCTGCTATTTCACGCTGCTTGTTCATGAGGTGTAACTGACAAATGCTAACCTGCCCGGTTTAATTGTTTAAAATAAAATGTTCAATTTTTTTTACTGCGTGGTGATAGCTGGCTTTCAATGCTCCCTGGCTGGTTTCCAGCACCCTGCTCATTTCTTCGTAAGGCATTTCATCGTAGTAGCGCAGGTTAAAAACGATGCGCTGTTTTTCTGGCAGGGTATTCATCGCCAGTTGAAGTTTCCACTCAATTTTGCTGGAATCGAAGTTTTTTTCTGCCTTTAATTTTTCACTCAATCCATTTTCTACATCGCTCAGTGATATGGATGCTTTTCTTTTTTGCTTCTCAATAAAAGTGAGGCACTCGTTGGTGGCAATCCGGTACAACCAGGTGTATAACTGGCTGTCTTCCCTAAAATTATCCAGCCCGTTCCAAACCTTGATAAACATATTCTGCAGCACATCATTGGCATCTTCATGATGCACCACCATGCGGCGGATATGCCAGTACAATTTTTCCTGGTATTTTTTTATAATACCGGTAAAGCCTTTTTCTTTGGTGGCAGCTTCTCTAAACTGCAACAAAAGTACCTGGTCGTCTAAATGTGTCAGGGCCATAAGTATTAAGCAAGATAAATAAGTAAAGCTACCGTAAGATTGTTTTTCTTCCCGAAAGTTTAATGCCTTTACAGGTTATCCTTTATTTGCTACATTTACTCCCTCTTGTTCAATTGTAAATTGTGCTATATGAAGCCACTATCCCACAGGGTCGTAATGAGTTTATTTGTTTGTTGTTCAACGCATATCACCATGGCGCAAGTTACCAGCCCGCTGTATCAATCTTCTGCTTATTCCATCTTTACGGATAGTGTGGTGCAGGATCAATTTGTTGCCAGGGCCTTGTCTTCAACGGAAATCGTTTCCAATTATCAAAGTCCTGCCAAACTGCAAAGCACCAAAATTGCTTTTAAGTTCAGCATCAATGGAAAAGACAATGAAATGGCGGCAGGAGTGGATCATCATTTTAACATAA
>CAXTPJ010000208.1:0-5993 GCA_964245855.1 uncultured Ferruginibacter sp.
TGACAACCGCAACACCCTTACCATTTCCGGTAACATGAGCAAGGGCGGTTTTAAAAACAAGGACCTGATACACATTAACCGGGATACCCTGCAGCATTTTTATGATCGCACTTCAAGCGCCGTTTCTGACCTGGGCAGCAGGAGCAGCAACAGCGAAAACAATTTTCAAAACTTTGGTGGTACACTAAGTTATAAACACAATTTTGCAAAAGCCAACAAAGACATTTCTGCTGATATAAATTACAACTACAGCAAAAATGATAACACCAATGATTTTGGTACGCAATATTTTTTCCGCAACAACGACCCCAAATCTCCGTTGATTTTTGAGCGTTCACAAGGTGGTGGCGCTTCCAAATTTTTTACTTCCCAAATCGACTTCACTGATCCCATTACAGATAAAATAAAACTGGAAGCCGGTGGAAGGATAGCCATTCGAAATTTCAACAGTTACAACAACAATTTTCTCAGGAACCCACAAACCGGGCAGTACATTTCTGTTCCGCTACTGAACAATAGCTATGAATACCAGGACAGGGTGCTGGCGGCTTATGCCACTTTTTCGCAGCAGATAAAAAAGTTTACGTACCAGTTAGGGATAAGGGTGGAAAGTTCCAAATATGAGGGCACACTGATCAGCAAGAATTCGAGCTTTTCCAATGAGTTTCCATTCAGTGTTTTTCCCAGTATTTTCGCCACTTATAAGCTGACTGAAAAGCAGGATTTGCAGTTGAATTATTCAAGAAAAATCAACCGGCCTAATTTTTTCCAGTTGATCCCTTTTATTGATTACACTGATTCGCTCAACCTGTCAAGAGGTAACCCAGACCTGATACCGGAGTTTACCAATTTGCTGGAATTATCTTACCAGAACCAGTTGTCTGGCGGCCATAATTTTTTAGCTACTGTATATTATAAAAACACAGAAAACATCATTTCCCGTTACCAGTTCCGGGATAAAAATCCCAGCGGTTCAAGCTATCCCGATTCGGTGATCATTACTACTTACGCCAACGCCAGTAAAAGTTATACTTATGGATTTGAACTAACGGGCAGAGACAAGATCAGCAAATGGTGGGACCTTACTACCAACCTCAACTTTTTTAATGCAACGCTTGATGCAGCCAATCTGCCGGGCGGTGTAAACAACAGCCAGTTTAGCTGGTTTGCCAAAATCAACAACAGTTTCAAACTGCCGGCTAATTATTCCATACAGTTAAGCGGTGATTACCAGGCCAAAACACTGGTGGCTCAAACTGGCGGTGGAGGTGGTGGTGGCGGAAGAGGCGGCGGGCCCGGTGGTGGAATGTTTGGTGGCGGCAATGTGCCATCAGCACAGGGTTACATCAGGCCATTGTATGGTGTTGATATTGCTATTAAAAAAGACTTTATGAAAAACAACGCTGCATCCTTGACATTGCAGGTGAATGATATTTTCAGGACAAGGTTGAACAGTACTTATTCTGAATCGGTTTATTTTGTACAAAACACTGACCGCAGAAGGGATCCGCAGGTGGTGCGACTGAACTTTAACTGGCGCTTTGGCAAACTCGATGTATCGTTGTTTAAACGTAAAAACAATAAAGTAGATACAGAAGGAATGCAGGGATTGGGCGGAGGAAATTAGTTTCAAGAGAAAATCTCGATAATGACTAAAGTGTTTCTTAATCAAATTTTAAAGGATGCTGATCTTTAACTACCCGATTTAAACAGGCTGACTCAAAGTATGGGTCACCTGTTTGGATACAAAGATTATTGCCAAGCAATTAGGTTGGCATACACATCATATTGGACGAAGCTACGATATGCGAACTGACGGATCGGGCTTGCTTCGTTTGTTTAAGACCTTAATTTATTCCATACTTTTTTACTAATCAAAAGACTGGATTTAAGAAAATATAGTCATTAAAATCGCTTGTTATTTTACAATTAAACCAATTCTTAATTTTTTTTTATCTCACTGATACGTTTTTGTTGTGTAATTTAATTTTACTAATTAAGTATATTGACGTTAGTATCATCAGCAAAAAAAAGTATCTTTCCACTAAACAATACTGGCATTTTCATTATAAAATACTATTGATTTTGCCTAAATGTTAGTTCTGCTTTTGCGTATTCATAAGCCATAAAGAATGCACTGAACTTTAAATATTCTTCACTCGGATTGTTTACCATAGCGGAATTGGTAAACCAGGTGTCGAGTTCATTCGCATCTTCGGTTTTTAAAGATTCAGTTAGTAATTTAAGTTCATTTCTGTCAGCTTTCTCAACCAATTCATCCCGATAACCATCATCTTCAATGCCCCATTTTTCAACAACCGGCAATAGATGGCGTAATTTTAATGGAATTTTTTCTACATTCATTTTATTACTATGATTTCCCATTCTTCTGTTTCTGCTTTCCGTTCTTCATCAGTCATTAATTCTCATTTTATCGCTTTGATTTATTTATTAATTTCTTGTAATTCCATTATCTCGATTGTGGTTGTTTCTATTAAATTCTTCCCTTTCATTTTGGATATTTGCAGTGGATTGTCAAATAATTTAACCATTATTGAATTCAAGGACGTTTCATACTTTCGGTGTTGTTAATCTTTGTTTTAATTTTTGATGCTCCATTTTTATTTTTCCTTTAATAAAATCAACTCCTGTTAATACCAATAATAATCATCAGGACAGCATGCTGCTTTAACTATGGCGAACTATGAAGTGGTTTAAACTTTTAGTAGGATAATCGCAAAAGCTAAATACTACTCGCTAATCTTTTATTTATTCAGTCTATTGAAGCGAATAACTAAAGTAATGTAACTATCTAATTAAACAAAACATCCTTCATTGACTAAAACTAAATCACATTTTCGTTATAATATGCTGGCAGATAACTTTTTAGTACCATTTGACAACAGGATAAATATCCATATGAAATAGTTGCGAACAACCATTTATTAAAATAACTAATCCCCTTCTAATAAAAAAGAGAAACTAATCGATTACCTCAATGATATCATTAAGTTTTATTTTTCCTATTTCTTTTAGATCGGTAAGAAAATCTATATTCTTAAAGTCAATGATATTAGATGAAACTTGTACACTCAGTATTTTTGCCAAAATAACATAATCATTACCTGTTATCTTCAACGTTTTATCTTTAAAGGCATCAACAAAAAATCCCTTTGACATTTTAGCTGACCTAATCTGTTCGTCTTCTCCAAAAGTACCGCTTAATAAAACCTTTTTTTTACTTTCAGAATAATAAACAAATCCAACAATTAATTTTTTGAAATCCATAATAATTCTTGTAATTGAGTAAATGAATAATTTTTATATTTAGTATCTGACAGATAATGTCTGTGCCTGTGAAAACGCTCTAATGCATCATCGAATAAATCTCGCTTTTCTTCATCTGATAACTTTATGCCATATTTATGAGCCCTTAAACTTGCCGGAATCTCCTCTAAAAGATCATTGGGAAATTTTTCCAATTCCGGGTCAAAAAAAGTTTTTTGATTTAGAGCCGCAGCTCTATGCCCTTCTAGTTCATGTGCTATAGCTGCTCTCCAACTTAAACGAGAATTAGCAGTTGTAAAAACCCCCGGCATTACATCAGTATTTATTACTAATTGCTCTTCGCCGAAAAATTCCGAATAAGATGTATTTTTTGTTGATAATTCGTCCATAAAGTGAATACTTTGTTCATTAATATCATAAAGTTTTGCATATTCAACAATTTCTTTTTTCTGAATAGATGTCAAGAGAGTTTCGCCTCTAATGCCATTTGAATAAGCAATTCTTCTAAAAATTGCCTGTTCTCCAATGCCAGCTAAATTATCTATACTCTTGGTTTTTATTCCAATCATTTTACCCATCCATTTCAGCAACGCCTCAAAAATACTATTTATAACATCAAGCACTGCTTTAGTACCTTTTGCCAACAACTGTATGTAACCTTTTAATATGGTAAATACCGTTTCTACTGTAAGCTTTGCCCCAGTGGGAAGCTTACCTACAACCGCTACCACTGTTTCTACAATTTGCCGCATAGGGCCTTCCAGTTTACCAATTCTTGTAATAGCGGCAACTTCACCAACTCCTATAAAACATGCCAGAATGTTGATCCCTATGTAGCCGGTATAGTATCCCATGTCCCTGCCATTGATATTTATCTCTGAAAGGAGTTTTGCTACATCTATTTGGTCATAAATTTTTTTGAAGCCTTCTGCAACATTTTTTATTACTTCAATCCAATCAATTCGTTTGATAACCTGCAAAAAATTATCCGCATATTCCAGCAACAGCAGGTAATAATAATCTGTGTTGGCTGCCACTTCAGCGCCACCTTTGATTGCTCCACCAATTGCTTTTAATATCCAGCCTATCAACATAATAATTCCTCCAACCATATCCAGCGCCCCATTGATAATACCGCAGATCAGTGCAAAATAAAACTCAATGTATTTACCGGCTGATTTTATTGCCCCTTGAATACCTGCAAACACTACTGTCATATTATTTCTTACCTGCTGAACCAGGCCAATAATACTATCCGGTAATGGTATAATTGCATCGCCTATTTCAAATCCTTTTTGCTGGATAATTTTATCAAGAGAAGCATAAATATTTTTTTCCTGTTCATCCAAAAACTCCAATAGCTTTTCAATTCTATTTTTGTCCCAGGTATTTTTTTCAATATTTAATTTCTCTATTTGTTCTGCTATCCAGCAAATGCCATCTCCAATACTACCGGTAAGCTTTCCGGCAATCAATCCAAAACCACTGAGTAATCCACGTATTGCATCGGAAAAGCTACTGCCGTTGCCGGAGCTTTTAAGTAATGCTGTAACTGTATCATCGCTAACGGATAATTGTTTATGGAACCAATTAAGAATATATTGGTTGTTAAAATAGGCGGCAGGAATATTACCGCCTTTTACAAGCATTACAGTGTCAGAAATAACATCGTCATTAGCTAAATCAAATACTTCGATAAAAACAACAAGTTCATCATCTTTTACGTACGCCAATTTTTTATATTCTTCCAGCAGCCAGGCACCATCAGTAGAAAGAAACAGCGTTATATTGAATAGCTTTCCTGTATAGATATCTTTATTCTTATCATACACCTTATTCCTGTTGGTATCTGTATAAGTAAAAAACTCGGTTACAGTCTTCCTATAAAATTGCTCCACTTTTGTCATTCCAACAGTTGCTTCCGGGTCGGGTTCGGAAGTAGTTTCAGGGGGCCCGCCAAAACGAACAGTTAGCCTTCCGTCAATTGTTAACGGAGGCACTTCGTTAAAAAATTTTTCTCCAAAATCCTGCACGTTATACGTATTCCAGTCCCGGTTATTAAGAGGATTTTTAAATTTTGCTGTTTTTATGTTATCTCCAAAAAAAGGTTTTCGGCTATCATTTGACAATAAATTTCTTTCCCCCATTCTTTTCAATATCCCGATATTTTTTTCCTCCAACTCCCTTAATACATCACTGTTTTCATCATTAAATAAATTATCTAAAGTGGTCATTTTTGCATGTTTTAAAAGCCCCTGTATTGCCATTGCCGGCAATGCAGGGGAGGTTAATAATTTCCGGTTACGGCATCTCCAGCTCCAACCTGTTAACAGGATACAATTCAATTGCGTGAGGCGAATTTTTTAGCAGTCTTGCCGCCCTTTGTGGATTAATTACCAACAGGTCGATGTAGTACCCGGCACCAGTTGTCCAGGTATCGGTATTGACAATAGCAAAATCACAAACAACTATTATATCCCAGTCTTTACCATCAAGCACAGGCCATTTTGCCAATGGCGTATATGCCCTGCTCCCAATAAGGTATATTTTATGTACCGGGGTAATACCAGTAATTTTTTCCTGCAGGCTGCCGAAAATATATGGCAGCACCCGGTTGTGCTGCCATATTAAATCTAATTTTACCTGGCTCATATTTTAAATCGTGTAACAGGTAACAGGGCGCCTACTTCTGCCAACTGCCGCGG
>CAXTPJ010000209.1:0-5993 GCA_964245855.1 uncultured Ferruginibacter sp.
TTAAGGGATATTTTATCCCTGAAATTATAACAGGATAAGGTGAAGCATCCCATTTTAAGCTTGCAATTTATTTGCTGACAGGCAACACATGATTATCTGGTTGGTTTTTGTTTGTAAGTGGAGCGTGGTAACAAAAGTAAAGAAGGTGATGTTAAAACCTAATTAAACAGAATACCCTATTATTAAACAGAATACCCTATTTCTTAAAAGTTGTTCTCAATTTTTATGAGTTATCACTTGGTAAATGTTTGGCCACTTTTGGCAATATCATCTGCGATCACTGTAATGGCATCATATACTTTTTGTAATTCTGGCATCGGTTTGCCTGAATCAAAATATTGTGATTGGTAAATATTTTTATCAGTATAAATCACAATTTTACAGTGCGATGCGCCATCAACATCACGGTTATGAGTTGGTGATACGAGTTTGGAAATTCCGGCAAGATCAGTTGATTGAAGTGAATTGACCAGTGCGTTCCACTGGTTGCTGTTGATCAAAATAAATTTTTGTTCCTTTCTCCCAATGCTGATAGCAGAATCTTTTGTGATGGTCAATTTAGTGCGAACAGTACGATTGAATATTTCAAACCGGATACTGGTAACCGGTTCTTTTGTTTGAGCAAAAAGCTCTGGCACCAGCGACAATACAAGCGATAAAACAACAAGGATCTTTTTCATAATTAAAATTGATTTTTAAAGATACTGACCAGGTTGGTCAAGTATGCACAAACCTGCAAAAGCCTTGCCGGATAAAAAAGAAGGCCGAACCAGTATAACTGATCAGCCTTGCCTTCCGTTTATCATAATATGGGTAATAATTTTTACAACTGCTCTGGTGTTTTAGATGCCTTCATGTCACGGGTATTTTTTTGCACTGCAATTGCTGCGAACATGCTCAATACAAAAGACATGGCATAAAAACCTTTTTCACTCCTTTCGAGGTCGGCATTCCATAAACCAATTGTGAGTAGAACAATCGACAGTAAGGCACTAAACCAGGCAATGCCATAATAAAGGTTTGTTACCGGGATGTCTTCTAACTGGTCACGCACTGCTTTTTGTACAGAGATAGCGGAGAAAAGCCCGAACATTAATACCGTAAAATAATAGCCTTTCTCATTCAGTTGCATATTGGCATTCCATAATCCAATGATGTAGGCAACGAAGCCAACTAACAATGCGGACCACGAAGCAGCAATAAAAGCGGCTGAAGGTTGTTGAAATTGTTTTTGTTCTATAATTATATTTTATGAACCAAAACTATGATAGTGCAGTATCAGCATTTTTGACATTTATCAAAAAGCAACAAAAGAAATGTTAAAGCCCTGTTGCACAATATTCAGTTATCCTCATAACTTTATGTAGCGGCGATATTGGTTTACATTTATAAAAATACCATTATGAAAAAGCTATTCTTTTTTTTCCTTTTTGTTTTTCTTCCATCACTATCAGAACAACTGCCCAGGTTACTGACATCAATAAAAAATATGCTATCCAGCTACCGGAGGAATGGAAGAAACAATCCAGGTTTTTATATAAACTGGTAAAAGTTATCAACTGGCATATCCCTGAACTTTCCGAAAAAAAAATTTGTTTTGATTGCACGGCAGGTTACACGGTGCAATTTTTTGTGTCGCCTCCAACAGTTGATTTCATCTATTATAACCAGGGTTCTAACTACGACTTTACTACCCTGTTTATTTTTTATGCTTACATGGATGTGATAGATACGGCAGGCAAGATCTATCACCGGCTGGTGTTGAATGATACCGCCACCTTACATTCATTGCGCTACAACATGGCCAAAGACGGCGCTACTGTCCCGTTGGTTCAAAATACGCTGGCACAATTAAAAGAGAACGCACTGCCTGCATTACAAAATGGGCAAAGGGATATCAGGATAAACCCGGAAGAAAGGGCGTACAATATGAGCCAGCTATCCAGGCGCTTTGATGACATTGCACTCATTAAAGCAAACAAAGCAGCGATGACGCCTACAGAAAGGCAACTCTGGTATAAAGTGCAGGAAATAATACAGGCATTTGATGTACCGGCCGAGCCAGTTGAAGGAGCGAAGCCAACAGTGGAATAAGGCCGCCATTAATATTGGCTCCTGATCCTGCTCAATGTTTCCTGGCTGATGCCAAGATAAGCAGCCACACAACCAAGCGGCACCCTTTCTAAAATATGCGGTGTTTGCTGCAACAGGTTTTCGTACAATTCTTTGGCAGTTTTAAACTGAGCATTCACAAATCTTTCTTCCAGCCTGATATAATATTTTTCATAGGCTATCCGCATCAACCGCTCAATTTCATGAAAGCGGTTAAGCATAACTGTTAGTTGCTCTTTTGATATAGACCACAAAGTACAAGCCTCCAGCAATTGAATATTTTCAACCGCTGGCTCTCCGGTAATAAAACTATGAAAGGAGGTTACAAAATCATTCTCAAAACCAAACCAATGGGTTATCTCTTTTCCATCAAGGTTATAAAAACCACGCAAAGCACCTTTCTCTAAAAAATAAAGGTGGCGGCAAACTTTACCTTCTCTTAACAGGTAATCATTTTTTTTGAAAAATACTTTTTCGAAACATTCCTGCAGCGCTTCCTGTGCGGCCTGGCTTAGAGGATGATACTGGTTGATGTGGGATAACAGGTGTTGCATATTGAACAAAATCGAGTAAGGTATAATTCGATAAAAGTAAGCATTGCCACAACAGCATCCACCATATTATTAACCAACAAGGCAATGAACTGATTCTTTTGAATAAAACGCATTATAAAAAAACAGCCGCCATTAAATGATAATGGCGGCTGCAAAAAATCATCTAAATAATTTATCTCTCTAAACACTAAACATCTAAATCCTAAACTCCCAAACCCGCAAATCGTAACTCCACACTCATCACCCTTTCCCCGGCACAGACGGCCTTACCTCAATCTTACTCGGCAAAGTACGTGGGTTCATTTTCAGCAGGTCGGACACCATCTGCCCGATGTCTTCCGGCTGAATTTTCCAGGCATCCGCATCATTTGGCTGGTGATTGTTAAAATGCGTAGCGACCGACCCCGGCATAATAGTAGATACTTTAATGTTGTGCTTCCGCAAATCCAGCATAATGGCCTGCGTAAAACCTACCAGTCCAAATTTGCTGGCATTGTAACCGGAACCATCAATAAAAAAGTTGGTGCCGGCCAGGCTCGCAATGGTTATGATATAGCCCTTGCTTTGTTTAAGCCCGTCAATACTGGCTTTCACGCTGTTGAATACGCCGGTTAAATTGGTATCGATCATTTCCTTCCACTGCCCTTCTGTCAATTCTTCAATCGAAGCAAAATGCCCAATACCTGCATTGGCCACCAATACATCCAGTTGACCAAAATGATTGGTGGTTGCTTTAATGGCTGCGGTTTCTGAAACCAGCGAACTCACATCCGATTCCAATGCCAGTATTTTTGAAGGATCAGTACTTAACGAATCAGCCGCTTCCTGTGCTGCTTTCAATGTGCGACTGGTGATGGCTACCCTCATGCCATTATTTAATAATATTTTTGCTACGCCGTAACCAATGCCTTTGCTGCCGCCGGTAATGTAGGCTACCTTATTGCTTAAATCATTCATGTTGTTGTAATTTTTTGTACTGAAAGCAGTATAACAGCGTTACCGGAAGTTTGTTGAAATACTGTAAAGAAATATGATTGTGACTGAAAATTTTGTCGTCGGGATTGCAACAGCAATCAATAAACAAAAAGCTATAGCAGGGTAATCTTGCTGTATTTAATTAAGCATAATCATCCTAAAATATGAAGCAAAAAATTCTTCGTAATTATAAAAAACCACGTAAGATACATAGTTAAAATTCGTGCATTCGTGGTTAAATCAATTCCTACCAACTATCCCAATCTATTCAACCCGGCCACAAACAACTCTGCTTCATCCGGCGTTACAACAATTTTTTTGTTGCCTGTTGTTTGTATCAATACCATCTTATTTCTTCGGGTAGCATACCATGTCATATTCCCAAAGCCAATTTTTGTAAACTTACCAAAATAACCAAATAAGCCGCCAACACCAAAAGTGCGGATGGAGCCTTTCAATCTTCCTTCCTCCAGCAATTCAACCTGTTCAATCTCACTCCGGTTTAACTCCACATTCTTCCATTGCTTTTGAATGATCAACCTTTCCGCTGTTATCACATAACCTACTGGCCTGAAAATAAATGCAACCAGATAAATCGTCACCAAAAATGCAATGGAGAAATAAGGAACCCAACTCGCAATTTCACCAATAAGGGCGTACTGTGCTGCAATAGCAAATAAAAATGAGTGTAGTCGCAACCGTTATAACCTTTGCCGTTTTATCCAATGAAACAGTAAACTTCATAATAGCAGTTATAATTTTTCCAGTATCAGTCTTTTCATTTCAGTCACCTCGCTTTTTGTAAAACCATGTGCAGCAATTTTGCCCTCGCCCATCGTTTCTATCATGATCGTTGAAAACCCAACCAGCGGCGAATCAACATCCACCGAAGCAATGCGGTTAAACGGAATTGTTTTTTCTTTTCCACTAAACAAACCGGGATCTTTCAGCGTAACGCCTAAGCCATCAATAATTATCTGAACCGGAAAAACCTTGTTTCCTTTTGTGAGCCTTGAGGCAGTAAATGTTTCCATACAACTTTTTTATACCATCTTACAATATCGTTTGTTAAAGGTAGGGTATATTATGTTTGACAACAATCATCATTGATGAGGCGTATTATTTGTACGTTGATCGCTCAGCTTTTAACAAGCCACAGCCCTGCTTTACATTACTGCTCCGGCACAGGCCGCTGCCCCTTAGCCTCACCGGGGCATCCATTTCAATCAGGCGTATCATTCAGCCGCACAAGTACTAACAAGGCCGGATATGCGCAATCTTAAATTTCTATCCACACCGGGGCATGGTCGCTTGTCTTTTCCCAACCCCTTACCTGTTTATCAACGCCGGCAGCTTTCAATTTTTTACTCAGCTTTTCACTCAACAAAAAATGATCTATCCTTAACCCTGCATTGCGGCCATAAGCATTGCGGAAGTAATCCCAAAAAGTATAGATCGTCTCATCAGGATACAATTTTCTTATGGCATCTGTCCATCCCTGCGCCACCAACTTTTTAAAGGCAGCCCTTGTTTCCGGCCTGAACAATGCATCATCAACCCAACGCTCCGGTTTATAAACATCCAGTTCTGTAGGCATCACATTATAATCACCCACCAATACTACAGGGTCGCCACTTTTAAATAATCCGGCTGCATGCTTGGTCAGGCGTTTAAACCAATCTAATTTATAATCAAACTTTGGCCCCGGCGCAGGATTACCATTGGGCAGGTATAAGCAACCGATAATTATTTTGTTCACCTCTGCTTCAATATAGCGGCTGTGCAGGTCTTCGGGGTCACCGGGCAAACCACGCATTCTTTCTTTTATCTTTCCAACACGGGACAATATAGCCACCCCATTCCAGCTTTTTTGTCCATGCCAGATGGCTTCATAGCCTGAATCATTAATAGCTTGCAAAGGAAATTTTTCATCCGGTGCTTTTAATTCCTGCAGACAAACAATATCAGGTTCCGTTTCTTTTAGCCAGCGGAGCAATACGGCCAAATGGCCATTTACGCCATTTACATTGTAGGTAGCTATTTTCATGTGTGTAATTTATCAATCTCTTTAATGTACAAAAATGATGATAAAAATATTCATTAGTCATTTTTAAATGGCATTGGTATGTTAAAGTAACATTTGGTCTATAGCGATACCACGATAACTTTAAAGCGGTAATTTTAATTTTCATTTCACAAAAAATCAAAATGAAATTTCAATTAGTCACGTTAATAGGTATTTTTTTATTGTTTGCAGGTTGCAATAACAGCAGCGATACAACATCACCCGGCAAAAAGAAAGATACCATTGCCATTTCTCAAAAGGATGCTTCTATCCCGGGTAACTTTAGT
>CAXTPJ010000210.1:0-5983 GCA_964245855.1 uncultured Ferruginibacter sp.
GTTTCCAAGCACTGGACACCTTCAGATGTAAACTATTTATTGCGAGTGGACAGGGCAGAGATTACTACTTCAAATGGTTACTTTACTACACCAGGCATTTGCGAAACAGAAAATAAAAAAGTTTATCATGTTGCCATGACCTACGATGGTGCTACCTTAAAATTTTACCGCAATGGTTTTTTAATGAGCCAGGTTGCCTGTACAGGTATAATGTACCAAAATTCGTGGCCAACCACCATTGGTGCTACTGCAGGTTCGCCTACCACCAATACAACTTTAATTGGGTATCTGAATGAAATAAGGATTTGGAATGTTGTAAGAACACAGGCACAATTAAAGGATGCTATGAATACCCGGTTGATAAACCCTGCAATACAAACGGGATTACTTGCATATTATACTTTTGATGATCTCACCAATAAACAGGGAAACGCAACTTATAATGCAGTGTTACGTGGCAATGCCTCCGTCAATCAAACAGTAACCAATTGTGCTTTTGTTGTTGATTCCTGTATGGTGGTAACTCCGGTTAAAATTGTTGATTTTGCTACAACAGTTCATAATACAGATATCCTATTAAAATGGATTGTATCAGAGGAGCTTGGTATCAATGGATACGAAATCCAACGGTCAACATCTTCTTCTGCAGGATTTACTTCAATAGGAAATGTAGCAGTGAACAATAATCAGCCATCAACCAATTATTTATTTGTTGATCATACCGCCCGGGCGAATACCACTTATTATTACAGGTTATTGATAAAAGAAAATACTGGCATTAAAAAATACTCATTGATAAAAACTGGCAGGGCCAACAGTAAATCATGGGCAATCAATATTTACCCAAATCCTACAACAGGTAATTTTACAGTTCAGTTACCTGATTATACAGGCAATGCAGTTGTTCGTATACATAACAATACTGGGCAGGAAATCAGCATTACAAAGGCAACTTTTACCAATAGCAATATGCTGTCAACAATCGATATAAGCAAGCAGCCAAAGGGAACTTATACCATCGAAGTAATCACAAACAATAACAAATCGATCAAAAAACTGATCAAATTTTAAAGTATTAAAAGTTAAGTTTTCAGGATTGGTTTCTTATATAATTTTTTGAAAAGCAAAAAAAGCGAGCGGCTAAAATTATTACTATCGATCAGTAAAGAAATTTTTATAGAAAAATCCTTTTGTGGATGATAGTCTTTTTCAACACCCAATTCTTTAGCCATTTGTGTAATATCATTGACAATACTTTTTACAGTTAACCCATTTCGTTTATCGGCGGAAGTACGTAAAAGGCGGTGTGAATATGACTTGCAACAACTCAGCAAAAATTCGCTTCCGTACTGCTGAATGGTATTATTTATTGCCGGATGATTATTTTTAAATTGCTTTAGGAATTGAACATACAATCTTAAACCTTGCTGTAATTTGTCATCAGAGGAAGTACCTGTCATACTTTGATGAACCCGAAAAGCGAAACATTTTTCTGAAGAGATGGCAATGCCTCCTTTTGCAGCAATGCTAAGCCAAAGATCGAAATCGGCAAACAATAGGCTCGGATACTTAACGGGAATTCCTCCAACAGCAATATATTCTGTGGCCCGCATTACATAGCCCGTTCCCATTGTATCAATAGATCTTGTTAAGAAACCTTTGACCAATTCATTGGCAGTTAGATATGCCGGCATAGATTGACTACTTCTGATTACGTCACCATTTGCATTAATAAAATTGAAATGGGTATGGTATAGACTTGCAGTCGGATACTGCTCAATTAACTGGTTGATGTTTTCAAGAAAATTTGGATACAAAACATCATCATGCCCGATCAGGGTGATAAATTCATTCGTTTGAATATCTTTTGCCCTGCTCCAATTTTCTTCAATAGTCAGCGGTTTTTCTGCCGGGATGATGGTTATTTTTTCAGTGTTTAAACTCATCAGCCATTCTCTTGTACCATCGGTGCTGCAATTATCCAATACGATAATATTGAAATCCTGGCATATTTGTGCCAGCATGCTGTTAATGCAAATCTTCACATATTCGCCTCCATTACGAACTGGTAAAATGATTGAGAATTTTGGCATGTATTAGTTGAGCTATTAAAAATTGTTATTGTTCCGTTTATTCCTGAAATCTCTATATGCTTTTATAATAGATTGAAAGTTCTTGAAAAAATTTCCCTCAAATAAGAGATTATTCTTTATTGTGGTAAACAATTGTTGATTACGAATCTTAAATTCTGACGGAAAAATAGCCTGATATTTTTCACGCACCAGCAGATAATTTCTTACCATAAAATATAAACGGAACGGAGCATGAATGATCCTTTTTGATTTGGCAATGAAACCGAAATATCCTGTTATTGTTTCTTTTCCTAAAGCATGTTCCAGGTAAATATTTTCAAAAGCAATTATTTTATAACCATGTTGTTTTGCACGGTAGCAATACTCATGATCTACTTCATCAATAAAAAAATCTTCATTATAACCCCCAATTTCTTTCCAGGTATTCAATTGGATCAATGAACCGGAAGTAATGGTGGCATCTACCTCCTGGTATGTTATATCAGTAATATTTAATTTTACCGGTTGCTTAAATGATGGTGATAACACTGCTAAAGAAGAAATTTCAGCTATTAGTTTAGCTGCATTTATACGATACTGTTCAAGTTGTTCTTCCTTAAACCAGGAATCCTGGTCCATTGTCAGCAACCAGTTGTATCCATTTTCAACTGCAAGCAATGCAGCTTTATTCAGCGCTTTTCCAATTCCTTCATTTTGATTATTCCGGATATAAATTACTTTACCGGAAATATTCGTTAATGCATCCTGTATTTGTAAGGCAGCATTATTCGGGTCAGTATTATCAATAATATACATTACCTCTACAAAACCTATGTAAGATTTAATATTCCTTGTTACTTCTGTAATATCCGGATGAAAAAGGATTACAACGCCGGCAATTTTTTGCATTTGTCAATTTTTTGCAAACTATCCTGTTATTGCATTGGAATAGCGTTTTATAAGATGTTCCACTCGCTCTAATTCTTTTTGTTCGATGGTATTTTTCACTATTAATGAAAGAAATCTTTTTCTTTCTGCATCCCGGTTTGCCAAAACGATTTGCTTTCCTATCAACGGAACTTTTCCTACAAGGTTACCAATTTTCTTTTTTAAAGTTATTTGTTGTTCAACCCCGGATCTGGTATTATTTAACTCCTTTGCAAAGCGCTCAAAAGCAGCAACAACAGTTTGTTTACAAATACTTTTGTCTAAATTGTTTTCTGCAGCAATAATGGTTGATACATAATTAAGGTAATTGTCATACTCAATTTTGTATTTATCATTGCTTACAATCCTGTCAATATTGTCTGTAGATTTATCCCCCGAATCATCTGCATTTTCTCTTACCTGGTAAAAAACATTCAGTTCTTTGTATTTACCCAAAGCTACCGGGATAATTCCGGATAAATATTCATTCAAAAATAAGTTACCGATAGAAAGGTCTTTACTAAAAGCGGTTTGTAAAACTTTTGTATAATGCACTGCACAAAAAATAGTACGATAAGGATCAAACAATTTTTCAATTCTTTTCAATGGGCTATCTGCTGCTATCTCAAAAGACAACTGATTAAAATACATTGCAGAAAAGCGGACAGCATTTTGTTTGATTGAATTTTTGAAATAGCAAACGGTATTTCCCTGGGCAGCGGTAAAGCTTTTATTCGATTGTAAAAAATCTATACATGCTTCAATACCTGAAGGAATAATAAAGTCATCGTCTGCACACATCACCGCAAAAGTGGTATCGATTTCCTGCATTGCCAGCGCCAGTTTTTGCGGTAATCCCATACCCGGAAAATGCTTATAAACAGCCTGCGGATTTTTAATAATGCCATCATAATAACTGGCAGAGCTGTCTGCAACCAATATTTTAAAATCAGCAGTACCATAATAATCAAGTATCCTGTTAAGGTAAGCATGCCGGTTATGTGTTGGTATTAACAGGGTAATATCTTGCGGCATTGCTTATAAAATTGAACAGTTAAAAAAGGATTGTGCATAAGAATTGGCGGTGCTTTTTCTCTGGATATTTCCTTCATTATTTCTGTACAGGATCGAGTTGGAGACTATATTTTCGTCTATAATATTTGTATAACTTGATACTGTTACCATATCCCCTACAGTGCAATCGCCGATCAGGCTGGCATGCGCTGTTAATGCAACTCCCTTTCCCATCGAAGGATACTTACCCCTGTTCATTCCTACGGTGCAGCCTTGTAATACCACAAAAAAGTCATTGTATTGCGCCTTGCCCAACATCGTTCCGGCGCCATGAAAAACAAGAAAAATATCCGGGAGTTTAGTATCAAACATGCAATCAAAAGCATGCAGGGATTTGTTTAAATAATACAGTTTATTACAAAGGGATGTATGTTTTTTTTCTTTCCATATTGTATTGCCCAGGTACCATAAATACATTACATATTGGTCGCTGTAAAGGTGATTGAACAATGCATGTTCACCATTAAAATAATGTTTTAAGGATACTTTTTGATAGCAACTGTCCAGTTTATCCAGTGCAAGTTTTACACAGTCAATTTGTTCATGCAGGTTTACAGTTTCATTGTCGGGGAATAAATTGTTTAATTGCCGTGAAGTGTAACTGGCAAGTTCCGTAATAGACAAACTGGTAATCATAAATAAATGATTGATTTCAACTTTGTATTATCACCCCAAAAACTCATCGGTTCATAATCTGAGTAAGGATAATAGCCGAGGTTCAATTTTATTGTTCGGTTGTTGCTGGATAAATAATTTTCTACAAATGCTTTCACTGTTATTGGTTTGCCGCTGCAGCAATTGACCACGCCGGTGATAGTTTTCTGCAAAGCAATAGCAACAATGTATGCTGCAACTTTTTCTACCGGTAAAAAATCCCTCACCTGTTCGCCGCCGCTCATGTTAAAAACTGTGGTGCCCTCTTCAAGTGCTTTATCCAGTTGTGAAATTAAAGATTTTGGGCTTTGTCCCTTTCCAAACATATAAAACAATCTTACCCATTTAAAGCCGGCTCCATATTGTGCAGATAGTTTTTCTAACGCAATCCTCAATTCATTTTTTGCAATGGCATAAGGATTGGCGGGTTCACATTCCATATCTTCTTTCAAACAGCCTTCTTTCATACCATATTCAAAACAGGTACCGGTAACAGTTATATCCTTTAACCCGTTTTGGAGCAAGTTTTCAAGAAAAGCCTTTTGCAGTGGTAAATTTTTTGCAAGATGAAAATCGGCTTTGTAATTGGGCAATCCTTCCCAACTTAAATGAATGAGCCGATCCGGTTCATTAAAAAAGGAAAAATAATTTATGCCTTTATCAAAATTATTAAAATCAAAAGCGATATAAGTAACCTGGTTAAACCAATCAGCAGCAGCAGCTTTATCAATATTTGCAGAAGTTGCTACTACATTATAACCCTGCTGCAGCAAAGTTTTTATTATATAATTGCCGATAAAACCGGTTGCCCCTGTTACTAATATTTTTTGCTGCATTTCTAAAATGTTGCGACTGCAGGAATTGGCACCACAAATTGGCCGTTCCATTCACGTATATAAGATAGTTGCTGTGTAATTTCTTCTTTCAAATTCCAGGGGAGAATGATCACAAAATCCGGCTTTGCTGCTTTCAGGTAATCTTCGTTGTGGACGGGTATATGACTGGCAGGCAAAAATTTATTTTGTTTATGAGGATTGGCATCTACCACAAAATCCATCAGGTCATTTTTGATGCCGCAAAAATTCAATAACGTATTGCCTTTAGCAGCAGCGCCATAAGCAGCAACTTTTTTACCAGCATTTTTCTGCTCAATTAAAAAAGATAAAAGATCCAGTTTAACCTTCATTGCTTTTTCCTGGAAGCCGTTGTAATAGTCCAATCCGTTCATTCCTTTGGATGCTTCCAAAGCCAGCACG
>CAXTPJ010000211.1:0-5961 GCA_964245855.1 uncultured Ferruginibacter sp.
AGCTATGGGAAACATTTTTTCTGATGCGGTAATATTTCAATGAATGCAGGAAATTGCTGTTAAGCACAACAGCAGTTGCAACAGCAACACAATAACTGATATGAAGGAAATTTGGTGTACATACTCAGCAACAAATATACTCTTTTCAATGTATTATTCTCCTAACCGGATATCTGCAATAATAGGAAAGTGGTCGCTCAACTTTTTTTCTATCCTTACAAACTGGTTTACAGTAAACGATTTGCTTGCAAAAATATTATCGATCCGCAGTGTGGGCGCAATACCGCTAAAGGTCCTGCCCAGGCCGGCGCCTTTTTCTTCAAATGCATTATCGAGGTTATCGCCAATGGTTTCATAAGCATACGAGTTGGGCACATCGTTAAAATCGCCGCAAACAATTACCCTATATGGGCTTTTATCTATCTCAGCTTTTATCCTGTCGGCCTGCAGTTTTCTTTTTGAAAACCCGGCTTTCAATTTACTGATCAGGCTCCTCGACCGTTCCAGGTCTCTTCTTGATTCCATTGAAGGGTTATCAATGTAAGCCAGGTTGCCGGGCGAAAATTTCAATGATTGCAAATGCAGGTTGAACACCCGGATTGTATCGTTACCTTTTACAATATCGATGTACTGAAAATTTGAGTTGTAATCATACGGAGGAAAACGCAATGTTTGTTTATTGATGATGGGATATTTAGAATAGATCATCAGGCCAAAATGCTGGCGGCTTAAAAAATCTTCATTGAAGTCGTAGGTAAAAAAATAATCCGGGAAATGCAGTTTGGCCGCATATTCAAATACCGAAAAAAAACTGTAGCGTTTGTAATAAGGGGTATTTAAATTGATCAGTGTATCGCCTGCCACCATTTCCTGGAAACAGGCAATATCAGGCTGGTATTGGTTTACCAGCGTAAGCATATTGTCCCTTATATCGGGCCGTTGTTTGTTGAATAAAATATCGAACTGGGCAACATTCCAGCTCATAACACGGATATCGCTTGGGTTACTTACCCGCTCAAATGCGGCAGTAGAAAAACGGAAAGGAAAGATATTGTTCAGCGGGCCAAGCGCCAATACAATCGCCACAATAGAAACCAGGCCCCATCCACGTTTTACGAAAAGCCAGAACACAATAAAAAGAAGCAAAACGACAAATAAGTAAAAGGCCGACAAAGAAAATAAACCGACAAACCACATCTTTTCAGAAAAAAAGAATTTGCCATAGCAGCCCAGTAAAAAACATACTGCCGTAAGTATATTGATGGTAATAAATAACTTTTTGGATATCCTGCGAAAAAGGCTTTTGGGCATGCTATAAAGATAAGGCTAACCGTTAAAAATTTGCTGGCAGCAGGTTGGTATAAACAGCAAAACGATCTTTTTATTTTTTCTTTAGGAATATTTTTTAGCGCAATAAATATTAAATACCGAATGAATTAATTGTAAAAGAAAATGGTGGTGATTTACCGGGCAACATATTTTATCGCCATTGTTAAACATGCAAATTATTTGTTTTGCTTGCTTAGAATGTATATGTGGCAATTAGTTCAAGTCTTCGTCAGCGGCTCTTTTCAAAATATTTTTTTCTTCATCGGTAAGAAAATGAAAACCTTTTTGATTGATCTTATCTAAAATTTCATCTACCCTTTGCTGGGTTACGTTCGATGTTTTTTTATATGGTTTCCTGCCTTCTGAATTGTAGAATACCCTTTCTCTTACACTGGTATGTGCTTCTTTTTTCTGTGGATCAAACAAGGTCATGAACCAATTGTACAGGCTGTTCATCCAGGCACTTCCGTCGTATCCCTTACGCATCAGGTAAATAAATAAAAATCCGGCAGCAGCGCCGCCTAAATGCGATAAGGTATAAGCAGAAAAGGCGCCGCTAACAGATGCCACACCAGCAAAATCAACAAGTATAAATACCACTGTTAATACCCAGATTGGTATACCCCCATTAAGCTGCCGAAGAAAACGGTAATCTGGTGCTAAGAAAGTTGTTGCGGTAGCCAGCGCCATGGTAGCTGCACTTCCACCAAGCAACGAAGCATTTGGTATAAAAGGTTTTAATGCAGGAATAGAATAATTGGCAATTACAAAAACAAGTGCGCCGGCCAAACCTCCATAAATGTACACGGGAATTATCTTTTTATTGCCGGTAAGTTCCTGCAGGATATAACCAAAGGTCCACAACCAAAGCATATTGCTGATAAACCCTAACACATCTACGGCGCTGAACATATAGCTCAATACCGTCCAGGGGCGGGTGGCCAGTTTACCAAGGTCGGCAGGCAATTGAAAAAAGGGCAGCACCTGCAATTCGTACAAACCCTTTTCGGCCTGCATAAATGCATAGATTGCTTTGATAACCAGCAGCGTTACAAAAAAAACAATATTAAGTGTGATCAACCCGATGAGGGCGTTACCGTCATCCCCAAGTGAAAATCTTCTACCGGGGCGCCGGTAATCCGAATACCTGTCTGACTCTCCCATAATTAACGGTTGTTGTACAAATTTATAGTACGTAGTTTAAATAACGGTTAACGTTAGTAAAAGGTTTTACGGTTGGTTTTATTCCATATAAATACCAATAAAAATCCAACGATCGCACCGCCGAGGTGGGCAAAGTGACCGATATTATCACCGGCAGATGGATTAATACCACCAAATAAATCGATCAAAATAAAAACCGGAATTACAAATTTTGCTTTAACTGGTATAGGAATAAACATTACATACATTTCTGTATTTGGAAAAAGATAGGCAAAAGCTGCCATCACTCCCATGATAGCTCCCGATGCGCCAATCATGGAATACTGTTCTTTATAAGCATCTATGATTTGTAATTTGTCAACACCGTTTAATGAAGCAGCTCTTGCTCCTTCCACGCTTTTAGCAAATACCTCTGCACTAAATGGTATACTGAGCTGAGTTAATAAACCTGCACCTAATCCGCAAATAAGGTAAAAAATCAGGAATTGTTTTGAGCCAACATAGTTTTCGAGGATACTGCCAAACATCCATAAGCCAAACATATTAAACAAAATATGGCTAAACCCACCCTTATCATGCAAAAACATGTGTGTGATGAGTTGGTGAGGCTTAAATGAGGAAGAACCAAAATAATGTAAGGCGCCCCATTCTGTAACATCAAATGGCGTAATGAGTTGCTGAGCCAAATAAACAAGCACATTTATAATGATCAGGTTTAAAACGATTGGTGTAGTTCTCTGCATGCTGCTAAAAATATTTACATCGCAATTTCGTGATAGTTGCCGGATAAAACAGCATTTACATCTTTAATTATGATAAGCGTAACTAATCAGGGATTAATACTCTTGCAGTTATCAAATGAGGCTTATTCGTACGCTTTGGCCAGTTTAACCAGCAACTGCTGCCTGATTTCTTCCGGTATAAATGCTGCGTTCAAAGCATTTACATTGCAATCATAAAAATCCTGTTTGCTCCAGCCGAAAGTATCCTGCAGTTTTTGATATTCTTTTTTTAAAGTAATGTCTACAATGGTGCGGCAATCAGTGTTTACATTGATGGAAACACCTTCTTTTTTTAATTGGTCGATCGGGTGGTCTTTATATTCATTGTACATGGATGTTTGCACATTACAACTCGGACAAATTTCTAAATGGATCTTGTGTTCTTTTAAGTGCTGCACCAATGCATCATCTTCAATACTTCTGGCGCCATGGCCAATACGGGTTGGTTTAAAAACATGGAGTGTTTCCCAAACACTTTCTGCACCGTTGGCTTCACCTGCATGGGCGGTAATAGGGAGTCCCTTTTGCCGGGCATATTCAAATGCGGTAACATGGTTGGTGACCGGGCAACCGGCTTCGTCGCCGGCAATATCAAAACCTGCTACATAAGTTCCTTTAAACTGCTCTACCAATTGTACGGTTGCCATACTTTGTGCTTCGGTATAATGGCGAAGGGTACAAAGGATCAGCCTTGCCTCAACGCCGGTTTGCAGCACTGCTTTGGCGGTTGCCGCTTCCACAATCTGTACTACTTCGTTGGGCGTAAGGCCTTTTTGTAAATGCAGAAAAGGGGCAAAACGTATCTCGGCATACAATACATTATCTGCTTTCAACTGCTCAAACATATCCTGTACCACCCATTGCAGTTGGTCTTTTGTCTGCATCAGTTCAAAACCTTTTACTGCCCGCTTTAAAAAATCTACCAGGTCGTAACATTTGGGCGGTGCAATAAAATCGTGGCGGTATATTTCTTCTGTAACGGAAGGGTCAATTTTTTTCACAACATCATAACTCAAACTGCAATCAAGGTGCAGGTGAAGTTCTACCTTGGGAAGCATAGCTACATTCATACTTACAATTAATGGTTGAAACACCGGTTAAAAATGCCGGCTTTTAGAATGTAAACTAATGGAAAAAATCCAACTGTTTTTACATGGTTCAATCATTCATTTCAGAAAAAAGGAAGCACTTCATTGATCTGTGTTACCTGCTTAAAATTTTCATGCTCCACTTTATGTTCAATGGTTTCATGAGCCCAGGTGGTGTGGTAGGGAATATGAATGGCATGCCCGCCAATAGCCAGTACCGGCAGCACATCTGACTTTAGAGAATTGCCCATCATTAAAAATTCTTCCGGCTTAATATCCAGGTGGCGGATGAGTTTTCGGTAATCTGTTTCCTGTTTATCACTCATAATTTCTATGTGATGAAAATAATGTTCCAGCCCGGATTTTTTCAGTTTGCGTTCCTGGTCAAGCAAGTCGCCTTTGGTGGCTACCACCAGGCGGTATTTACCTTTCAAAGTTTTTAAAACATCTTCTACTCCATCCAGCAATTCAATTGGCTTTTGCAACAATTCTTTTCCAAACTCCAAAGCTTTTTCAATCACCTGTATGCTGAGTGTATTATTAGAAACTTTCAATGATGTTTCTATCATGCTGAGCATAAAACCTTTTACGCCATAGCCATACAGCGTGAGGTTATCAATTTCGGTTTTAAACAATTCTTTTACCAGCGTATGCCGTGGTAAATAATCTTCCAGCAGGTCACAAAATTTTTCTTCTATTTCTTTAAAATAGGGCTCATTCACCCAAAGCGTATCATCCGCATCAAAGGCAATTACTTTAATATCCATGTTGAAAAATTGATTATAGAATATAAAGACAGCATACAACTTTCGTAAGCTGCATACTGTCTTTACGGTAACGTTATTAGCGTTCTTGTTTTATTAACGAAGGAAGGTGGCGGAATGTTGCTTTAAGCTAATACGTTGGTAGTTGGCGGCTTTAGTTTGAGTAATACCACGCATTCAATGTGGTGTGTATGCGGAAACATGTCTACCGGCTGTATTTTTTCAACGGAGTATTTTTCACTCAGCAACGCCAGGTCCCTTGCCTGCGTAGCAGTATTGCAGCTAACATACACAATAGTAGGAGCAGCTATTTCCAACAGTTTTACAACCAGTTTTTCGTGCATGCCTGCCCGTGGTGGATCAGTAATTACAACATCCGGCCGACCATGCTGCGCAAAAAAATCGTCATCGCATATCTTGATCACATCCCCGGCAAAAAATTCAGCGTGGCTGATATTATTAAGTGCTGCGTTTTCTTTTGCATCTTCAATTGCTTCGGCAATGGCTTCTACACCAATGATTTTTTTTGCTTGTTTGCTTACAAATATGCCGATGCTGCCCGTACCGCAATACAGGTCGTACACAATCTCGTTGCCTGTTAAACCTGCAAAATCACGGGTAATGCTATAGAGTTTTTCTGCCTGTTTGGTATTGGTTTGAAAAAATGATTTCGGACCGATCTTGAATTTAAAATCCTCCAATTGCTCGGTTACATAGCCTTTCCCGAAATATACCTTTGGCGTTAAATCATAAATGGTATCGTTCCATTTTGGGTTGATGGTGTAGAGCAGTGTAGTAATCGATGGGACTGTTTTTAAAATAAATTCCATCAGT
>CAXTPJ010000212.1:0-5960 GCA_964245855.1 uncultured Ferruginibacter sp.
TACGCCAACAAATTTACCGGCGAGCAAACCACCGGCACCCTCACCGCTTTTTTTGCAGGGCTCACCATTTTTATTTCCTGTCTTGGTTTGTTTGGATTAGCTACCTACATGGCAGAACAACGCATCAAAGAAATTGGTGTACGCAAAGTGTTGGGTGCATCGGTAGCAGGCATTACCACGCTGTTGTCAAAAGATTTTATCAGGCTGGTCATCATCTCCATCCTGATCGCTTCGCCGGTTGCGTGGTGGTCGATGAACAAATGGTTGCAGGGTTACGATTACCGCATCAGCATTTCTTGGTGGATGTTTACAGCAGCAGGCATGGGCGCCATATTGATCGCCCTGTTTACGGTAAGTTTTCAATCCATCAAAGCAGCGCTGGCTAACCCGGTGAAAAGTTTGCGGACGGAATAGGTCGCCCCCTCCGCCCCCTGAAGGGGGAACTAGGGCAGGTGTTAATAGTCAATAGGAAATATATTTAAATAGTAAGTCTCAGCAGGTAATAAAAAATGAATAAAATAATTTATAATTATGAAATGTCACTGCATTTAATTATCGCCAGTCACCGGATTAGCCGCTTTTTTACTTTGGTCCCGCCGTTGGCGGGATTGAAAAAATGTGAAGCAAATTTTTCTAAAAAGTAAAAGTAGCGACGTTCCGGTGATCCCGAAAGCTTTCGGGACCGGCTGGAGGAGGCAAACGCAATGAATTGAAAGTTTATAGCATGAAATAAAGGTTCCTTATAGTACAAGGAAACCAACAAACATTCGATAAGAAAACAGAATGAAAAAAACTAAATAAGCAGAACGCATGATAAAAAACTATTTCAAAATCGCCTGGCGAAATTTATCTAAAAATAAATTTCACAGTTCCATCAACATTACCGGCCTGGTGATCGGCTTCACCATTGGGTTGTTGATATTACTGACGGTGTACGGACAATTAAGCTTCGATAATTTTCATACCAACGAGAAAAAATTATTCCAGGCATACCAGTTTTTCAATAAGCCAACCGGCGAAGAATTTTCTTCTTCCTTTGCTTTCCCTGCGGGCCCGGTATTTAAAACTGAAGTACCAGCCATTGAAAAGAGCAGCCGCTATTTGTATGGCGGCAGCAATGCTGAGTACAATGGAAAGGAACTGGATGTGCCGGTCATGCTGGTAGATGCAGACTTTTTATCGATGTTCAGTTTCCCCGTCATCAAAGGAAACAAGTCAACAGCATTGAACAACCTTACCGATGTAGTGCTTACAGAAAGCAGTGCGAAAAAAATATTTGGTACAGAAGATCCCATCGGCAAATCGTTTAAAGCATCGCCGGGAAGTGACCTTCAATTGCTCACGGTTGCGGCAGTGGTAAAAGATTTCCCTCTCAATTCTTCTATTAAGTTTGATGCCCTGGCACGCATTGAAAACAGGAATGATTATGCGGCCAATAAAAATAATTGGGACAATCAATCGCACCATGTTTACGTACAGTTAAAAGAGGGCGCAACGCAGCAGCAGGCCGAAATGCAATTGAAAGAAGTCAATAAAAAGCACCTGCCTTCCTGGTACACTAACCTCGAAAAAGAAGGTGCTAAGCCGGATCAGCGGGGCGATGTTTTTGCTACAAGGTTGCTGCCATTACGGGACATTCATTTTTCGCCACGCATTGCCAACGGCGCTACCAACAAGGCAGAGATTTTCACGGTATTGGCGGTTGGCCTGCTCATCATACTGATCGCCTGTTTTAATTTTATCAATATCAATTTATCCAACGCCTTTAACCG
The DNA here is from genome assembly GCA_964245855.1 of uncultured Ferruginibacter sp. Lineage (GTDB taxonomy): Bacteria > Bacteroidota > Bacteroidia > Chitinophagales > Chitinophagaceae > Ferruginibacter. The sequence continues at coordinate 1,773 of CAXTPJ010000212.1, forward strand.
CAGTAAAGAAATTGGAGTACGCAAATGCCTTGGTGCAGCCAAACAAAGATTGCTGGCACAACTGTGGAGCGAAAGTTTTTTAGTTTGTTTGATTGCTTTCCTGGTTTCGGTATTACTCGTTAACGTTATCATACAGGTAATCAACAACACCAATAAAATGAATATGCCATTGTCAACTTTGATGTGGCAGCCGGCATTTTTACTAACCGGTGTTGGCTTACTGTTGTTTGTATCGCTGATAGCAGGTGGATATCCAAGCTGGGTGATGGCAAGGTTTAAAGTAGTGGAAACGTTAAAAGGTAAAGTGAGCTTGAAGAGAAAGAGCATACTGCGCAATTCACTGATCGTTGCACAGTTTGTAATTGCCTGTATTATGATCAGTTGTACCTACATCATTTATCAGCAGTTCAATCATTTGCAGCAGGCCGATACCGGTATCAATAAAGACTATGTGATCAGTGTGCCAGTCAATAAAAATGGAAGGGCTATAGTAGAAAAATTAAGGACAAGATTGGCCTCCAATCCTGGTGTGATATCCATTACCGGTAGTAACATGAACATCGGTGTTGGAAAAGACAGGAGCCGCTCCCGTATGAGTATTGGCTTTGAATACAAGGGCAAACAAATTTCAACCGATGTGGCACAGGTGGATTATGATTACTTAAAAACACTGGGTATCAAACCAATTGAAGGGAGGGATTTTGATAAAACCTATGGTACAGATACGTTGTACAATGTGATCATTTCTGCAAGTATGGCCAAACAGTTTGGAGAAAAAGACCTGGTGGGAAAACAATTACTGGTTGACAGTACCATGCCCCGCTGGAATGTGATCGGCATCTTCCCGGATTTTCATTTGTTCTCTATGCATGAGGAAGTTGGACCGCTCACTTTACAAATGGATAACCATGCAGGGTTGAGTTATTGCATCATTAAAACTACGCCGCAAAATGCCCTCGCCACCATGGATGCCGTAAAAAAAGAAATGGCCATACTGGAACCCGGGCGTGAATTCAAAGGAAGTTTTGTTGATGAGAATATCCGCAACTGGTATGAGCAGGAAAGGATGATGTCGCTCCTGTTCAGCCTTGCAGCAGCGATCGCCATTGTGCTTTCCTGTATGGGTTTGCTGGCAATGGTGCTGCTGGTTATTCAGCAACGCATTAAAGAAATTGGCGTAAGAAAAGTACTGGGTGCTTCAGTACAAAGTGTTGCAGTGTTGATAGCCAAAGAGTTTTTATCACTGGTGCTTATCGCTGTACTGATAGCAGTCCCTATCTCGTGGTTTGCCATGAACAAGTGGTTGCAGGGCTTTGCTTACCGCATCAGCATTCAATGGTGGATGTTTGTATTAGTAGCATTAACGGCTTTGTTTATTGCGTTGCTGACGATTGGAGCCAACACCATAAAGGCAGCCAGGCAAAATCCGGTAAAGAGTTTGCGAACGGAGTAAGAGCCCCACCGCCTCTGAAGGGGGAACTAAGGCAAGTGTTAGTGGACTTAAACGTTTTAAATGAACAACTGGATTGATTGGTATAGAAATTAAATAAAAATCATGAACCAGGCTTTCAGTCAAATATCAACTTCAGTGGCGTCGCACTCTTGTACATTATTTCTCTATTGATCAAAACAATGTTAGGCGCCGGAAAGTTTAATCAGAGTGTAGTTTATGATATTAGTAGTAAAGATGATCAATGAACAAATGTTGATGTGGAAGATTAAATGTTTGGCATAGGTATGCAGCACCGCCTCCTCTCCACCGGAGAGGGGGCAGGGAGGTGAGGCCGGAGATAGTTTGGGAAAAGCTGCATAACGATCCACAGTACAAGAGTGCGACGCCTGTGCAGTTCATAAAAGATGAAATGCTTGGAACAAAAACATACTTAACCCATGATTAAAAATTATTTTAAAACAGCGTTTCGAAACCTTTGGAAAAACAGGGGTACGAGTGTGATCAATTTGTTTGGACTGTCTGTTGGCATGACAGCCGCTGTGTTTATTTTTTTATGGGTGCAGAGTGAAGTGACGGTGGATAATTATCATGTGGAGAAGGATAACATTTATCGCATCACCAACAGCATTCAAATCAGTAAAGACGAAGCGTGGATATGGGAATCTTCGCCGATGATGATGGCGGAGTTTGCAACCAAAGAAATCCCGGAAATCCGGCAGGCAGCAAGGGTAATTGTCAACTCATGGGGCGGACCGGTTTTCAATGTGAATCATCAATTGTATTCCGAAAAAACAAGTGCAGTGATTGATAAGAATTGGTTCAATCTTTTTGATTATGAATTTGTAGCCGGCAACGCTGCAGCTTTCAGCGCAGATCCTTTCAGTATTGTGCTGACAGAATCAAAAGCGAAAAAATATTTTGGCAACGGCAATGCTGTAGGACAAATCATCAAAGTTGATACAGTGAATTATACAGTGCAGGGCGTGGTAAAAGATAACCGGGTAAATTCAAGTTTTCAGTTTGATGTAATGCTGCAGATGGGCGGGCGTTTAGCCGATGCTAACACATTTAAAAATGATAAGACGTGGAATAATTTTGGGTACATGACATTCCTGCAACTGCGGCCTGACGCCAACAAACAGGCAATCGAAAAAAAGTTAAACAGTATTATCAATACTAACCGGACTAATAACAATGACAAAATAAGCATTGTACCATTAACGTCGATGTATTTTAAAAACGACCTGCAAAACTCCGACCTGCCGCATGGCAACAAAAAGACAACGTATATTTTCAGCCTGCTTGGTTTGTTGTTGTTGGTTACCGCCTGCATCAACTATGTAAACCTCACTACCGCCAAAGCCAGTCTGCGTGCAAAGGAAGTAAGTGTAAGAAAGATTATAGGTGCAAAAAAGAACCACCTGTTTTTCCAATTCTTAACAGAATCGCTGGCCATTAGTGTAATAGCGTTGCTGATAACAGTCATGTTACTGCAATTGTGTTTGCCGGTATTTAACAGTATCACAGAAAAGCATTTCTATTTGCCGCTTTCTTCTGCAGGCATGTGGCAGATATTACTGGCTGCTTTGTTGTTCATTACGTTGTTAAATGGCGTGTACCCGGCAACGTTACTATCTTCTTTTAAACCGCTGAATGTATTTAGGGGCAAAAGTTTGTTGCAGTTGAATGATGGTATTGTCCGCAAAGGATTGGTGGTGTTTCAATTTTCTTTGTCTATGATATTGATCATTGGCACTATTGTAATTTACCGTCAGTTGAATTATATTCAAACCAGCAACCCAGGCTACAATGTGTCGCAGGTAATGTCAGTTCAGATCTTTTACCGTAGCTATGCCGGTTTAAACAGCGAGCAGAAAAAATCTTTTTTTAGTGCTATCAAAAATGAGTTACAATCCAGCAGCAGCATTGAAAAAGTAAGTAATGCCAACAATGAAATAGTGAATGTAACCAGCGCCAGTTCTGGTAATGCCGATTGGGATGGCCGGGATACCTTGTATAATCCAACCATTGCCAACATGCAGGTAGATTATGATTTTAAAGACCTGGTTCAACTAAAGATGAAGGAGGGTAAGTGGTTTACGCCCGGCGAAGACGAACATAGTTACATCATCAATGAAACCGCCGCTAAGGAGTTTAATATGCACCAGCCCATCATTGGACAGCGTTTCACCTGGGGTGGCGATACAGGAAAAATTGCAGGTGTGGTAAAAGACTTCCATTTTAAAAGCATGCATGAAAAAATTGGCCCGGCGGTAATGGCAATCAATGAAAATGCCGGTTCTTATTTTTTGATTAAGACTTCACCGGGCAATGCGCAAAAAGCCATTGCAGCTACGGCCGCCATCTGGTCAAAATACATTCCGAACGAGCCATTCGATTATACATTTTTAGATGACAGTTTCAATAAATTGTACCAGCAAGATATCAAAACATCAAAGCTGATTTCTATTTTTTCTATCATCGCTGTCATCATTGCAGCGCTGGGGTTATTTGGATTGGCAGCCTTCACAGCCGAACAGCGTACCAAAGAAATTGGTATCCGCAAAGTACTGGGCGCATCAGTACAACAGATCACTACGCTGTTGTCGAAAGATTTTATTTTGCTCGTAAGTATTTCCATCGTGGTGGCCTCACCGTTAGCGTGGTGGCTCATGGATAAGTGGCTGCAGGATTTTGCTTATCGCGTAAATATCCAATGGTATACGCTGGCAATA
>CAXTPJ010000213.1:0-5944 GCA_964245855.1 uncultured Ferruginibacter sp.
AGGCAAACCATTACAGGATATGACACTGGAAGAAATGGATGCCATCTGGAATAAAATAAAAAAAGAAAGATAATCATTGCTTTGCCTTAACAGTATTCTAAAATCCAGCTATTGAAAAATTACACTTCTCTGCAAAAGCTCTTTAAAAAAAATGCTTACCTGCTGGTAACCGCTGCGTGGTTCATTACCATTTCTTTTATCATAGATAATTATTGGTCGGGCAAATCTTCTACAACGGCAGTTCAAAAAACGATCGGGACTTATATCCGCCAGCAGGAAAATGATTTTGATACTTTGGTGGCTGATACAGCGTTGATCAGGAAAATTTCAGAAAAAAGGTATGATGAAAAACTGTTGATGCACCTGCAGGAGAAAAAATACTTTCTCTTTATTTACAATAAAAACGAGTTTGGTTTATACAATATTTTGTTCTGGAATACACAGGTAACAGAGCCTGACGGGCTGGCACTCACCAGCCCGGCGAAATCTGGGTTTGTACAACTGGCCAACGGGTTTTATGTGTGGCGTAAACAGTTGATGAATTCACTTACCGTATTGGCATTAGTGCCGGTTAAATGGAATTACTCCATTACCAATGAATACCTTAAAAATGCGTTTGCCGTTGGTGATGATTTTGAGAATAATTATTCGCTGGCAACAGAGCACGATCAGTATTCGGTTAAATCAAAAGAAGGTGATTTTCTTTTTTCACTCCAGCAAAAAAATGTTGTAAGCGTACAAAAGAATAATGTGGTGGCCATAGTGTTGCGGCTGCTGAGTGGTATGCTCGTCTTACTTTTTATACAAATACTGGCTAACTTTTATGTACAACGGAGTTTTTACCAGGGTACTCTCTTCTTAATATTGTCCCTTGGCTCTTTGCGGGTGTTGAGTTATTTTTTACCGTTGCCAATCAATTTTCGCCAGTACGAGTTATTTGACCCTTCTATTTATGCATCCAACATTGTACTGCGTTCGCTGGGCGATTTATTGATTAATGGCTTTCTGTTTTTATGGATCATGCTTTTTGTGCGGCATTACATGCAGGAAAAAGGAATTGCAGTTAAAGTAAAAAACAATATTGCCAAATGGCTGGTGGTTTTGTTTGGCATTGTTATTTTGCTGTTCGCCACTTTTGTAAACGGCAGTATCATCCGCTCTATGGTGGCCGATTCGCAGATATCATTTGATGTGATCAATTTTTTTACATTAAATATTTACAGCATTGTTGGCTTTGTTGTATTGGGTTGCTTGGCCATCAGTTTTTTTCTACTCAGCCAGATCGTAATTTATTTGTTGCAGCCATTGTTCCCTAAAAAGATCATGCCGCTGATACTTATTATTACCATAGTTGGCCTGGCATTTTTAACTTTCCGCATCGATATGCCTGGTGTAATATTCGAATTGTATTTGCTTACCTGGTTGCTTATTTACCTGCTGTTACTGAATACAAAGCGGTTGTATTTTTTTGCCTCAAACATTATTTCTTCGAGTCTTATTTTTTGGTTGTTTTTCTTTTCCATTTCCATCAGCATTATTATTATTGTTGAGAACAATACAAAAGAATTAGAAAAGCGTAAACACTATGCAGAAGCACTGTCAATAAAAGCAGATCCCTCCAGCGAAAGGCTGATGAGTACAGTGTTAACGGATTTTAGAAGCGAAGTGATAGCACCCTTATTTCCAAGGTTAAATGATGAAAAAGCGAACAAGGATATAAAGGATAGTTTACTGAACGAAAACTTTACCGGTTACCTTAATAAATACGATACAAGGATATTTACATTTGATGCGGATGAAAAACCGTTGTTTAATGTAGATTCTTCTACGTTTACCACGCTGTCAACCATCTTAAAAACACAGGGTAAACCAACTGCGGTGCCGGATCTTTTTTACTACGATGTAGCTTACGACCGGTTTAATTATATCAGCAAGAAAAATATTGCTGATACATCAGGTCAACTGATCGGCTATGTGTTTATCCTTGCCACACCAAAGAAATACAAGACCGATGCATTGTACCCGGAATTGTTTTTGAAAGGTTACAACAATGCCATTGAAAATTCACCCATTTATTCTTTTGCGGTGTACAACAAATTACAGTTGGTGATCAGTCACAACGATTATGCATTCCCTTCTCATTTAACACAGGCGCAGGTTCCGGTAAATGATTTTGATTCGTATAAAAAAGAAGGGTACGACGAGTTATGGTACAAGGCAGGCGTAGATAAGGTGGTGATCATTGCCAAGAAAGACAGTATTGTTATTGAAGCCATCACACTGTTTTCATACCTCTTTTGTGCTTTCTTGTTTGTAACGGCTATTTTTTGGATACTCAATTCGTTTGTCCGTTCCCGCTTGCGCTGGAGCGAAGTAAAGCGTTACTGGCAAATGAGTATTCGCAACCAGGTGCATGCCACTATAATTTTTATGAGCCTGTTATCTTTTATTGTAGTGGGTGTTGCTACGATTTTATTTTTTATAGACAGGTATTATAATAACAACAGGGAACGTTTAAGCCGTACCATACAGGTAATGCAGAATGAAGTAAGGAACTCTTTGAGTGAAGTTTCTACGTTTGATGATGTAGTGAAATTATACGACCAGGCATACCGGGAAAAACTGGAATTGAACATTTCCAAAATTTCTGAAGTACATGCGGTGGATATAAATTTATACGACCTGGATGGCAACTTAAAAGTATCGTCACTGCCGCTGCCATACAATAAAGGTATCGTTGGCAACCTGATGGATCCCGAAGCATTTTATCATTTGAATCAATTAAAAGAAATTCAATTTTTTAAAGATGAAACCATCGGCACATTGCATTACCTCAGCAATTATGTTCCGGTGCTGGATGAAAATGGTAAAGAGTATGCATTTTTGAATATTCCCTATTTTACTTCACAAACGAAACTGAGGCAGGAGATTTCCAATTTTCTCGTTGCTATTATTAACCTGAATGCCTTTATCTTTTTAATTGCCGGCATCGTTGCTTTGTTTATCACCAATCGAATTACCCGTTCGTTTACGTTTATCAGCAACCGCATGAAACAGGTTAATTTGGGTAAGATAAATGAAGCCATTAAATGGAAAAGAAAAGATGAAATTGGGGAACTGGTAGAGGAATATAATAAGATGGTGGCCAAGTTGGATGATAGTGCAATTGCCCTGGCAAAAAGCGAAAGGGAAGGGGCGTGGAGAGAAATGGCAAGACAGGTTGCACATGAAATTAAGAACCCGCTAACGCCGATGAAACTGAGTTTGCAGTACCTGCAAAAAGCCATTGATAACAACATGGGCAATGTTACAGAGCTCAGCAAAAGTGTAGCCCGCACACTGGTAGAGCAAATAGATCACTTGAGCCAGATTGCCGGCGAGTTTTCGCAGTTTGCCAACATTGGTAACCCACGCAATGAAATATTTGATTTGAATGAATCGCTAGATATGGTAACCCACTTACATGGTTCAGAAGAAAGCATTAAAATAGATTGGGACCCATTGAATGAACCGGTGATGATCTTTGCTGATAAAACGCATATCAACCGCCTGTTTACTAACCTGCTGCAAAACGCTATCCAGGCGGTACCGGAAGGAAAAATTCCGCACATTGATGTAACAGAAACCCTGATAGCCGATAAAGTTTTGATAACGCTGAAAGACAATGGTAACGGCATACCCGTATCGATGCAGTCGAAAATATTTACACCAAATTTTACCACCAAAACATCTGGTACTGGCCTGGGATTGGCCATGTGCAAAGGCATTGTAGAACAAAGCAAAGGCAATATCTGGTTTGAAACAACGGAAGCCGTTGGTACTACTTTTTATGTGGAATTGCCAATTGCAACGCCAGCCTAATGGCTGCCACGAATACACGAATTGACACGAATGATTTTCATTTTGCAAAGTGCTTTCCTGGAAGTCAGGTGCTTTGATTTCAATCAGTAAAGTCACTTACACATTCACAATCAGGATAGGGATTTTTAATTCATGCCGTACGGTATTTACTGTTTCTCCATACAACATATCTTTAATGCCGGTATGGCGGTGGGCGCCAACGATGAGCATGTCTGCCTGCACCTGGTTAACTAATCGCACTATTTCAGTAGTTCGTTTGTTAAACCCGAGGTGGCCTTCTGCGATAATGCCCCGTTGCTGCAGTTGTTTTACATAAGAAGCCAGCCGTTCTGCATCTTTTTGGGTTTCATAATCATTGCTGTGTTGCCCATGCAGGCTGGCTGAAGCACTTTCCACCACATGTATTAAAAAATATTCAGCAGTTGGGCTGCCCTGTCCAAGTCCGTAAGCAATCAGCTTTTCATCGTTTTCAGAAAAATCAAGTGCAATAGCAACTTTATTAAACACCGGAGGAACCAGTTCTTTAATAGCAATAGTTTCAGGATGTATTTTGATGTCTGCCGCTGCCCTGCTTTTTGTTATAAAAGGATGGACTGTAACATACGCAAGCAATGCAAGAAAGCCAACACCAAAACCAACCAGTAAAATTTTTGGTAGTAATGCAGGGTTATCAAATACAGTTTCTACTTCATTCAATAACATTTTCAGGTTAAGGATCACCAGTGTGGCGGCGATGACCCAGGCGGCGATTTTAGTTTTGTTATCAATGGCAAAATTGCCCATCTTAGTTTTATCACTTACAAAGTGAATCAGCGGAATGATAGCAAAGCCTAACTGTAAACTCAATATTACCTGGCTAAAAATGAGCAGGGCATCTATTTCATCTTCACCATAAATTAAAATAACAATGAGTGCCGGAACGATAGCAAGCAACCTGGTGATCAACCGCCTTGCCCATGGGTTGATGCGGAGTTGCAGGTAACCTTCCATGATGATCTGTCCGGCCAGTGTTCCGGTGATGGTACTGCTTTGCCCGGCAGCGATCAACGCAATGGCAAACAATTTTGGTGCAATAGAAGAACCTAATAAAGGATCCAGCAATTTGTGAGCATCTTTAATAGAAGCCACATCTGAATTGCCTGATTTGAAAAAAACTGTTGCAGCTAAAATTAAAATACCTGCATTTACAAGGAAGGCAATGTTCAACGCAACGGTACTATCGATGCGGTTGAATTTGATGGCCTGTTTAATTCCGGCATCCGTCTTGTCAATTTTCCTGGTTTGCACCAATGCCGAATGCAGGTACAAATTGTGTGGCATTACAGTGGCGCCAATAATGCTGATGGCAATATATAGGGCTTCATCATTTTGCAAATGAGGAATAAAACCTTTGATAACATCACCGGCATCTGGTTTGGCAAAAATGATCTCCACTAAAAAGGAAAGCGCCACTACAGCTACCAGTCCGATAATGAAGATCTCCATTTTACGCATACCAAGTTTTTGCAGGTACAACAACAAAAAGGTATCCAGTACGGTGATGGAAACGCCCCAGGCCAGTGGCAAGCCGGTGAGTAACTGGATACCGATGGCCATGCCCAACACTTCTGCCAGGTCGCAGGCGGCAATGGCAATTTCTGCCAGTACGTACAAAATGTAGTTTACTCTTTTGGGGTAGGCTTCCCTGTTAGCCTGTGCTAAATCCCTTCCCCTAACAATGCCTAAACGTGCGGCCAGTCCTTGTAATAATAATGCCATCAGGTTGCTCATGAGCAATACCCAGATAAGGCTGTAACCGAATTTACTGCCACCCTGCAGATCGGTGGCCCAGTTGCCGGGGTCCATATAGCCCACGCTGATAAGATAGGCAGGGCCTAAAAAGCTCAGCGTTTTTCTCCACCCTTTTTTGTTATTGAGCGTGGTATCAATGCTCTGGTGAACTTCGCTTAAAGAATTATCGTTGTGTAAAAGATTTGACATGTTGCACTAAAAACTGTTTTTATAATGGTAATTACCACAATGTAATATTGACCGCTGTTTCTAAAAATACAGTAAATGAGAGGAAAGGTGAAATTTTTTATTT
>CAXTPJ010000214.1:0-5937 GCA_964245855.1 uncultured Ferruginibacter sp.
TCTGCATTTTTTACGCAAACCTACAAGAATTGTGTACACACGGTAGCTCTTGTACAATAAATCTTTATTGAAATTTTTGGTGTTCCCAAACATTGATTAATTCAAAAAATCTTTCAGCTCTCATTGCCTTGTTTTTACAAAGCAAACGCCACGTGCACCATCATCCTGTTATTTGCTTTTACAAAACCGCCTGCCATATTTTGTGAAAAAGGCGTTTGCCAGTTGGCGCCGATTGCAATGGTTTTAAAACTTGTTTCCAACCCAATAGTCCCCATCAACACATTGCCCCCGGAAAGATCCACTTTAAAATGATTGTCTGTATCCTTTTTGCCGGATTCAAACTGCAGGCCTGCATTGGGTGCCAAAGCAATATTGCCGATCTTTATTTTTTGATAAAATTGTGTAGTAAGGCTTAGCTTATTTCCATAAGTATAATCATATTTATTAGTGGTATTTATTTTATATGATGCAGAAATATTCATTCCCGTGTTTTGCAGTTTTACATCATACATGGCAGCTAAAGAAAAATCGGTGCTGCCCGTGCCCAATTGAAATAAGTTAGCGTTTTGATTGATGCCACTTTTATCTGCCGGGTTGTATTCGCCTGAAGCGATCTTTACCCCGCCACCGATCCATAGGGTTTGAGATAATGATTTGTTTTTCAGGACAGCTTTTTTATTGTTGAGCAATTGATAATATCCTGCCACAGAAATATCGCCTAATCCATTTTTATTTTTCGAAGAACCCTGGTTTATTTTTTCATTAAAACTATAAGGCAAGGTCAGCATTACCCTTAACTTTTCTCCCAGTTTCCAACCGCCCCATAACTCCATGTTATTGTAATTTTCCCTGGTGGTTAAATAAGTGTTGGCGCCGCCAACCCCGATATGCGTGTATAAAGAATTATGGCGGTAACGGATACCGTATATGTGTTTATAAAAATCTGGTAGTATGCCGATGTAACTGTTGCCGGCACCGCATCCGCAGATATCGCAGGCATAGGTTGCAACACTTAAAAATGATATTGAAAATAGAAGAGCTATTTTTTTCATAACTGTATTGTTTATTGTTCTGATAAACGACGATCGGTTATAAATGACCGGTCATTCAACGTGTTTAAAAATAAAAGGAGACTGCTTTTTTCTTCGGCGCTTAAACTGATGCCAAGCCTTCCGTTTTGTTGCAGCAACGGATCAAGATTGGGTGTTTGCTGCACCTGGTTGTTGTAATGATCCAGCATTGCTTCCACTGTAAAAAAACGGCCATCATGTGTGTAGGGCGCAGTGTATGCAAGGTTGCGTAAGCTTGGCACTTTAAACTTGTATTTATCTGTTTCAATGAGGGATATATCATAGCGGCCCAGGTCATCTACATTGCTGGCACGCAGCCCGTTGTTTCTAAATGAATTGTCAGTAAACAATGGCTCTGCATGACAGGCATTGCATTGCTGTTTGAATAAATTGTAACCCCGTTGTTCTGCATTGGTAAACTGCGATTGTTGCCGCATCACGCTATCATATTTTGAATTATCACTTACACACATCAACATGAATTGTGATAGTGCTTTTAAGAAATCGCTTGTGGTAATTGCATCGCTGCCAAATGCTTTTTTGAAAAGTGCAGGGTAACCTGCATGGTTGCGCAACCTGTTTAAAACATTGCCGACCGAATCATCCATTTCAACATGATTGGTGATGGGCGCAATAGGCTGCAGGTCAAGATGGGTGATGCCGCCATCCCACATAAAACTGGTGTTCCAGGCCAGGTTCATGATGGCAGGGCTGTTGCGTTTTCCCAACCGGTCGAATATGCCATGGCTTACCGTATGTCCCGGGTGTGTAAAGGCTGCAGTTTGTATATGGCAACTGCCACAACTGATAGTATTGTTGGATGAAAGGGTCGGGTCGTAAAATAATTTCCTGCCCAATTCAAATCCTTCTTTTGTAATGTTGTTGCTGGTAAAACGATATGCAGGTGCTGGAAAATTAGCCGGTTGCTCAAAGCCGCTGAATGCATCGATCACTTCTTTCTTACAGGCGTAAATACCTGCAAGAAAGAAGCATACAATGAGCCAAAAATTTTTATTCATGGCAATTTAATTTTCAGTGTGATCATGCTTGAACATGCCGAAAAAATTTTGTGCAATGTCAGCGCTGAACGGATCAACCATTACCATAGAATGAGCCGCAATACTAAAATTGGTATTACCGCTAAACAGTTTCAACACATCTACCATCAAATGTATATTGGTAGATTTGCCAGCCTTTACTTTTGGGGTACCCCTCGCCGTTAGGTCAAGCGAAATGGTTTTTATGTTATTGATCGTTGGTGCTGTTCTTCCTCCATACAAACCAACATGGTACATAAAATCACCCATGGTGGAAGCGGTTGAAGTACCTTCCATTTTAAAAAAGATATAGCCACTGTTCCAGCTCCAGTACATATCACCACCGGCCCCTGTTGGGTCAAGCACACCAGTTCTTTCGCTGATGTCTTTGGTGCTTCTCAAACTATCAACTCCAAGTATAAAGCTGAAGCTTTTGTATTCGCCTTCCGGCACCTGTAAAGCAGGTTCATGGCTGCTTTCGTCGCTTTCATCAACCAGGAAATAACAACTGTCTTGCGGCACAATGTATTCGCTGCCGTTTATATTGGTCAGCTTAAAATTGCTTACATAATATTTCAATTTGGTAACGTTAAAATTTTCTCCGGCTGCATTGGTATAGCTACCGGTATTTAATTGCAGGTCTGAAGCACCGGCAATGTTGTCAAACTCAATTGACAGTTCAGCTTTTTTAGTATTGTCAAATTCTGACGTTGTTTCTTTTTTGCAGGAAACAAATAGGCAGGTTGCTGCAACAGCAGCTATAAAAGATAGTTTCATTGAAGTTGTTTTATTAGATATGTTGAATCAATTTCATTAGCCAGTCATGATTAATGTACACGATGCAAAACACAATCATCCAGATGATAATCTGTATAGCAAGGCGTGTACGTTTGATTATGGCCAGCCAGTTGTATTGGCGTACCATTGTCAATAGTTTAGCAATAAAAAATAGTGGTAACTCAACAAGTATTTGTTGAAGCAGTAAAGTAAACGGGAGATTGATTAAACAGCAGGTGGATGAAATACAGGCTGCGGCATATCAACAATGCGTCCGCAAGTATAGTTTTTGTAGGTGGAGCTAATAGATGCTTTATAAAAGCTGAATGTAGTATAAAATGATTTGGAAGAAAGCACTTCATCTTTGCCGCCCGATTTTTTTTCAGGGTTTTGCTTCTCTTTATTCTCTTCTTCCTGCTTCAATTTTTTCATCATTTGGCATTTACCATTACAGTGCAATGTTGGCTTTGCCTTGTTCTCACAATTTTTAGCGTAAGCGGCGGTATTGCTATAATAATCCAGCACTATAAATGGTTTGGTAAACACCTGTGCCAGGAATGCAACTAATAAAATGATGGTTACTGATTGCCGCAATTAGAAAGGAATTTTGGCAAAAGTAAGTAGCTAGGCTGATAGTGAAAAAAGAAATTTGAATGATTTATAACCAGGCAAATTAATTCTTGATAACACAACACATTTTTGTCGGCAAACAAAGAAGCGTATTGCTTTTTTCATTTTCTTTTTTTCAATGATCTTCCTTCAGGTAAAGGATATTGAATAATGATTTTTACGTGTATTTAATTCGTGTAATGGGTTTTAAATTCGTGTATTAAATATCAATCCGGTCATCAATTATGTTTTCTTACAGTTTCATATTATGCAATACATTTGAAAAATGGTAACCAACGACGTATTGCTGAAAGCCTTTGATTTAATGTGTACCTCCAAAGCAATGGCAGCAATTTATGAGGCCAACCGGCCTGTTTGCAAATATGTACATTCTACTTCCCGAGGCCACGAAGCCATTCAACTGGCCACAGCTTTTCAACTGCAACCCTGTGATTATGTAAGCCCATATTACCGGGATGAAAGTATGTTGCTTGGAATAGGTTTTACACCTTACCAATTAATGCTTCAACTGCTGGCAAAAGGAAATGATATTTTTACAGGCGGCAGGGAATATTACAGCCATCCAAATTACAGGGGCATTGATAAACCAACCATCATTCATCAAAGCAGCGCCACGGGAATGCAGGCTATTCCCACAACCGGCGTGGCACAGGGTATAAAGCATCTTCAAAAAATTAATAATAATCAAAGGCAAATAAATCCGGTGGTGATTTGCTCTTTGGGCGATGCATCTGTAACAGAAGGAGAAGTAAGTGAAGCGTTTCAATTTGCAGCTTTGCACCAGTTGCCAATTATTTACCTGGTGCAGGACAATGATTGGGGCATTAGTGTTACATCTACCGAAGCCAGGACTAACAATGCTTTTGAGTTCATCAAAGGATTTAAAGGCATCCATAGTGTAAGCATTGATGGCAGCGATTTTCAACAAAGTGTTGAAACAATGGAGTGGGTTGTAAAAGAAGTTAGAGGAAAATGCCAGCCCTATTTAGTCCATGCAAAAGTACCGTTGCTGGGGCATCACACCAGCGGCGTAAGAAAAGAATTTTACCGGACAGAAGCAGATCTTTTAAAACATGCAGAACAGGATCCATTCATCAAACTAAAAAGAAAGTTATTGTCGATTGGCATCGCTGGAGACCATTTGGAATATGTAGAAAAAAGAAATACTGAAAGCATTACCAAACAATTTGCAGACGCCATTGCTGCTCCTGAACCTAATCCCGAAAAGGTAAGTGAATTTGTTTTTCTTTCAACTCCGGTAACGGAAGAAAAAGGACAACGAAGCCCTGCAGGAAAAGACAAAGTATTGATGGTAGATGCCGCCTTATTCGCCACAAGGGAAATAATGGAGCAATACCCGGAAGCATTATTATATGGCCAGGATGTGGGGAGAAGATTAGGCGGTGTGTTCAGGGAAGCCGCAACACTGGCGGAACAATTCGGTGATCACAGGGTATTTAATACTGCGATCCAGGAAGCTTATATCATCGGTTCAACAGTGGGGATGAGTGCGGTAGGGTTAAAGCCAATTGTGGAAGTGCAATTCGCAGATTATATTTACCCAGGCCTGAATCAACTGGTAACAGAAATTTCTAAAAGCTGTTACCTGAGTGCTGGCAAATTCCCGATACAAACGCTGATCCGTGTGCCGATTGGTGCTTATGGTGGCGGCGGTCCTTATCATAGCGGTTCTATTGAAAGTACGTTGCTTACGATAAAGGGCATCAAAATAGTTTATCCCAGTAATGCAGCAGATATGAAAGGTTTAATGAAAGCAGCTTTTCTTGATCCTAACCCTGTGGTGATGCTGGAGCATAAAGGATTATACTGGAGTAAAGTGCCGGGCACTGAAGAAGCAAAAATGACGGAGCCTGCTGCCGATTATATCATTCCTTTAGGTAAAGGCAACCTGGTGCTGGAAGCAGGGCAGGAGGAAACAGATGCCGGCGAAAGCTGCTGCGTAATAACTTATGGAATGGGTATTTACTGGGCTAAAGCTGCGGCAAAAAAACTGGGAGGAAAAATTACTATCATCGATCTGCGGACTTTATTTCCCTTAGATGAAGCATTGGTTTTTGATACGGTGAAAAAGCATGGTAAATGTTTGATATTAACTGAAGAACAGCAAAACAATTCCTTTGCAGAAGCGCTGGCAGGCAGGATCAGCAAAAACTGTTTTAAATATTTAGATGCACCTGTAGAAGTATTAGGAGCCCTCAATTTGCCCGCAGTGCCGATGAATACTGGCTTAGAACAGGCCATGCTACCGAATGCGGAGAAAGTTTATGAGCGTTTAAAAGAACTATTAAGCAATTAACAGATAATTTTTACTGAAATCTCCTATATTTGCAACCCGAAAAGCAACACCCGTTGCTCCAGGTGAAAAGTTATGTTGTCGGGGTAGCTCAGCTGGTTAGAGCATC
>CAXTPJ010000215.1:0-5933 GCA_964245855.1 uncultured Ferruginibacter sp.
AATAAACGTTGAATTGGTAGCTCAGTTGGTAGAGCATCCCGATCTTTAATCGGGAGGGTCCTGGAAAAATTGAGATTGAAAATATTGTTGAATTGGTAGCTCAGTTGGTAGAGCAATACACTTTTAATGTATGGGTCCTGGGTTCGAGTCCCAGCCAGTTCACAAAAAGTTAAGCGTTTAAATCAAGTCGGTTTAAGCGCTTTTTTTATGCGCTCACTTTTACTTTTTTCTTTAGGATTTACCATCAAATTTTTAGGGTAGTAACATACATTGCTTCGGTGTATTAACCTCTTCGCCTGATCTTTATAAATTTTTAGAATAGTATTGCCGTTTACAAGCTCTGCCAAAATAATAACTTTGTAAAATGTTACAAAACCGGGTTGATCCATTAGGGAATCTGATAACAACGGCAGCCCGTGGCAACTGGACTGGCACAAGGGGCGTACTGCACAATGAACAGCCGCAAATAGTTCGTCCTTTTAAATTAAAAGCATGGCTAACCTGTAAGCTTGAATTTAAAGGAAGAAAACGAAAAGTGATGTCGCCGGACAGGTACACGGAATTATTTTTCCTTGATGAAGCTACGGCATTAGCAGCAGGCCACCGGCCATGTTGTGAATGCAGGCGGGAGGATTTTAATCGGTTCAAATCGCTTTGGTTGAAGGGAAACCCGCAATATAATTTCGATGGAAAAGTGGCTATTAAAAAAATAGATGCTGTAATTCATAAAGAAAGAATTGACCGTAATAAATCAAAAGTAACTTTTGAGGAGTCTATTCATATTATACCAAATGGTTCTTTTGTGCTGGTTAATGATCAACCCTTCTTATTGTTTACCGGCCAGTTATTTTTATGGTCACCGTATGGTTATGGACAACCAATTGAGTTGCCTGGTACAGACAAACTAACAGTGCTTACACCAAGATCTATTTTAAATACTTTGCGGCAGGGTTACCGGCCACAAATAGCGATGCTACACTTGTAAGCACAGTTACAATCCAAACTGTTTAATCATTCTTATACAGGCAAACCTGCCTTTACTGATCTCCAACAAAACAATCTACTCCATCATCATTTTGTATTAAAAGAAAAATACATTCTTACATGGTGTTTTCCCTTTTCTGCTGAGAAAGGGTGCTGCTATATTTGAAATAGAAATTTGCAAAATTTTTAAAAGATCAATTCCTGCCCTATTAGTTTGTATCGCAATTATTAACCATTAAAAATTAAAAAATGAACAGCAAATTTTTAGCGTCATTCATCGCATTGATGATATTGAGCAATACATTTATGTCCTGTAAGAAAACAGTGGATCCGTTACACAAAACAGAGCAGGTTACAAGTAATAAGAAAAAATTTAAAAATGCAAAAAGGACTGACGGGATACCTTCTTTTAAAGAGTTTATTTTTTCCAGGGACCTTATTGACTATCAGAAGCCAATAATATGGGAAGACAATGGAAAGAAAAGGACCCTGCTTAAGTACGTCCGTTCAGGCGAAGAGAAATTATACAAATACCTGCTGGTTGAAGAGAGTGATGATCAAAGCTGGACCTCCATGTATGTGGTATCCGGCAAAGAGTTGACCGGACCTGGCAAGTTGTTAGGTTATTCAATAAAGAAGGAAGAAGTTATCAACTATGATAAATATATTTCAGGTGATAATAACTGCATGGTAAATGGCGTGCAGTTAGAAAAGGTTAATTATAACCTGGATGAAACGCTAACCGGCAGTACAGATAAGATGATGGCTGAATGTGGCAAAGAGTACTGTATCGATAGCTGGTTAATAACCTACGGAGAAGAAACGGGCACCATATATTATATTGAGTACAGTCCCATTTGCGGGGTTGTTCATTGCGGTGGTGGAGGCGGAGGAAGCCCTGCAACCCCACCATCATTGCCAACCATGGAAGTTGGGCAGAATATTTTGGATCAGTCTGTAGCTACTGATTTACATATGTTTGGTGTTAATGCTGTATGGTCAGAAACAAGGGCAGGAGTGATCAGGATGGCGAAAGTTATCACCTGGAAATTTTTAGACATGCACGTGTGGGGCAGTGCACATGTATTTCATACCGCAGCGTTTAATACTGTTTTATATGCCCAGGATAATATTCCTCCTGCAAACAGGGTCTGGAAATGGGAAAGTTTTCAATATGCTGGTAATTCACAAAGTGCTATGTACACGCTGGGCGGTTATCCTCCTTGTCTCAATGCTACAATGGATGCGAATGCAGCCTGTGGGATTTCGGGCGACCAGTTAACTACGGATGTAGATTTATCCTATAATTTAAAGTTAACGATCACCTGCCTTGGTGGTTTAACGCTTAGGGATATCAATGGGAATAATCATGCAACTTTTTTAGCAGCGACTTATGCTCCTGCACATGTTTAAAATACTTTTTATGAAATTAATAACTGTATTAGCAATGATTTTTGTTACAGGATATTATTCCTGTTCAGGGCAGACTAAAATAAAAGGTATACAAATTAAGGAGACATTTCCTGACATCAGTACCGAAGGTAAACTGCGGGGGTATGACACCATGTATGTTTATATTTATTATGATAAAGGAAATAAAATGATTCGAACGCCTTTTTTTAGTTATGATTACAATTTAGATACTACGAAAATCTTTTATGATTATTTCGTTTACACCAATGGCCAAAAGGATGGTATCATGTACAGGTACAAAGACAGCAGCAAGAGAAGGATATCAGTTGATTCTGCTTTAAATACAACATGGATAAGCAAATTTGATTTTTATCATTTATTTACAAATGATTCGGTTAAACTATTGTCATCAGCAAAAGGCCCGGAAAGCTCTTTAATAGAGCATTACCAGTTCAGGGGTAAAACTGACACTACCTTAAATGGAACCCTCAGTTTACAATTTTTTAAAAATATGACAGGTGTTGATTACAGTCTTGCTAAACCGCTTGATGATGCCAGGAAAATGAAACTGGGTTATGTGAAAATTGTAAACAATGCCCGCTATATCCCTCAATATCAATGGCACCTTGACAGGATTGAGCAGGAGTTTACATTGAAAGAAGTTGCGGCAGGTGATGATATTAAAAAGTATTTTGAGCTTTATCAGAAGGATAGCAAAGTGTTGTAACCTTTGGTTTAAACAAAAAATGTTTGCAGGGGAAATTGAGCACCGGTTTCTCCTGCAAACTTTTTTCAATAACAAATGATAAAAACCATTAGCATTTTTTTACCTGCTATTTACATACTTCAAAGTATAATTAAACGGATGTGCGTATTAAGAATGCACCACTTTTTTTTTCTCTAAAAAACTCAAATACAATCCCCGCATATCATTGATAAGCCTTTGTTTGGAGTAACGCCTGATTACATTGTCGTATCCACGTTTGCCCATTTGCTCTCTTAATGCTGCATTCTCTATCAGTTGTAAAACATATTCCGCAAACAATGTTACATCTTCTACTTCTGTAATAAAACCAGTCTCACCTTGTATTACGATGTCTTCTACACCACCCACATTGGTAGATACTACCGGCACATAAGCGGCCTGGGCTTCTATTAAGGAAACAGGCGTTCCTTCATTATTGGAAGTGAGGACCACGATATCGATGCCGGCAAGCGCCTGGTCAATTTCTGTTTCCCACGATGTAACTACTACATCTGTTTTAGCTTTTGGATTGGTGATGTAGTAAGAATAACTGAGGTTAACTTCTGCCGCTTTCTTTTCAATGCCCGGCCTTGATTCACCGTCGCCGATAATGGCAAAGCGTACATTTTTACTGGTCCTGGATTTAACAATGGCCGCAACTTCCAGGAACATATCATGATTTTTTATGGGAACCAAACGGCCTACAATACCGATGATGAGTTCTGACTTATCAAAGCCATATTTGTTCCTGAAAATAATGCCCTTGGTATCCTGGTCAACCGAGTATTTATCAAGGTTAAATCCCAATGGAATGGTAAATACTTTTTCAGCCGGCGCCACTTTATATACCTCTATCAACTCCTGCCGCTGCGAATCGCTGATGGCAATGATGGCATCTGTTCTTTTGGCAAAAAATCGTTCAAAACGAACAATGAGTTTAGACATGAAAGAACTGAAATACGAATGAAAAACATGGCCATGAAAAGTATGTACGATCAAAGGGACGTTGCTGTTTTTGGCAGCCAACCGCCCAATAGCACCGGATTTGGAAGCGTGGGTATGTACAATGTCGGGCTTAAAATCCTGTATGATCTTTCTAATCCTGAAATAGGCAATGATATCATTGAAAGGTAAAATGCTCCTGCGCATTTCCGCAATTTCCACCGGTACCAAACCCAGTTGATCGGCAATATAGGTAGCATCTTTTTCTGCAGGGTCTTTTTTGCCCACCAGTAATTTTGTTTCAAATTCAGGGGAAAGATAAGCAGTCAGTAAGGTAACATTGTGAGATGGCCCGCCAACGATCAACCGGTTATGTATCCTCAGTATCTTGTACATATTAATGCGGTAAATATAACAAAACTGAATAAATAATTATTTAGTTTGCTGAATCTTACCCGTTTAATTATCAACAGGGTTATGTACAGGTTGCTCTTGACTGTTAGGGATGAATTGTTTTTGTGTAATTTGCCAATGCTTGATTAGTAAATACTGAAAAGATGGGAAAGGAAATTGAACGTAAATTTTTGATCAATGTTTTAAAGTGGAATGAACTGGATAAGCCTGCAGGAAAAACATACCGGCAGGGTTATATGCTGACTGATCCTCACAAAACAATCAGGGTACGCCTTGCCGGCAACGCTGCTTTTTTAACCATTAAAGGCATCAATGTTGGAGCAACAAGAACAGAGTATGAATATGAGATTCCGGCAAAAGATGCAGCGGAAATGCTGGATATATTTTGTGATGCAGTAGTTGAAAAGAAAAGGTTCGGGATAATGTATGCAGGCAAACTTTGGGAAGTGGATGTATTTGAAGGAAACAATGAAGGGCTTATTGTTGCAGAAATAGAATTGATGGACGAAGCAGAAGCGTTTGCTATTCCTGGATGGATCGGAAAAGAAGTGACAGGAGAAAAAAGATATTACAATTCAAACTTGTCTGAACAGCCTTTTTGTAACTGGAAAAATGAACCTTGATAAAAGTTCTTTGTGCGTAGCTGCTTGCTGATAAAAGGTATGCAGTACAAGAGTGCGATGCAAGGATGATGCCCAAAGCTGCAAAAGCCGGGTACAAAATTTTGTTTCTTATTAATTTACTTTGATGATAGCGATATGAAAAAAACTTACTCTAACGCCACCGAAGCAGTGGCCGATATTTTTGATGGCGCCATATTGATGCTGGGTGGATTTGGCCTCTGCGGAATTCCTGAAAATTGCATTGCAGCGCTGGTAAAAAAAGGCTCAACAAACTTAACCTGTATTTCAAATAATGCCGGCGTTGATGATTTTGGTATCGGGTTAATGCTGCAGCAGAAGCAGGTGAAAAAAATGATTGCTTCTTATGTAGGGGAGAATGCAGAATTTGAAAGGCAACTACTAAGCGGCGAACTGGAAGTAGAACTGATTCCGCAGGGAACATTGGCTTCACGCTGCATGGCTGCTGGCTATGGTATGCCGGCCATATTTACTCCCGCTGGTGTTGGCACTGAGATAGCCGAAGGAAAGGAGACAAGGTTATTCAACGATAAAACCTATTTGCTGGAACATGCATTTGATGCGGATTATGCATTGGTAAAAGCATGGAAAGGCGATATGGATGGTAATTTAATTTATAAAGCCACGGCAAGAAATTTTAATCCGATGATGGCAATGGCCGGAAAAATTACCATTGCAGAAGTGGAAGAACTGGTGCCGGCCGGGCAACTGGATCCTGATCAAATTCATACCCCGGGCATTTATGTACACCGCGTTTTCCAGGGCAGTGATTATGAGAAGAGGATTGAGCAAAG